>NZ_MWLP01000069.1:0-14732 GCF_010634885.1 Microbacterium sp. B35-04
GCGGCGTCGATCATCGCGACCAGCATGAGGACGGATGCCGCGGCGTCGGGCCACCGCGCCCGGCCGCGGTCGGCTGCCAGACAGCAGGCGCCGAGCGCGGCCGGGGCGATGGCCCAGGCGTGCAGCAGTTCGGTCACGGGTCAGCCGTGGTGGTGGTGCTCGCCGTGCGCGTGGCCCTCGTGCCCGCCGCCGTGAGCGTGGGCAGCGGCGTCATGGCCGTGGGCGCCGGGGGTCGGGCCGTAGCCGCCGCTCGCTGCGTGCACGTGACCGGTGCCCGCCGCACAGTGCGCAGACTCGGGCGCCGGCACGTGGAGGGTGGGGTTGCGCTCGAAGAAGTTGTACGGCTTCAGCGTGAACTTGGCGTAGTCCATCGGCATGACCGGCCAGTCCTCGTTACGGGGGAAGTGCGTGAGCCCGAACGTGTGCCAGAGCACGACGTCCTGGCCGATCAACGGCTCGTCTCCCTCGATGAAGGCCGGCAGCCCGCCGCCGCCCGGGTGCTGGTTGACGAAGTCGCCGGCCGCATAGCGCTCGGCGGGGTCGTACTTCGTCACGAACAGGTTCTTCGTCGCGAAGGCTGCACGCGACGCGATCGACGACGCGTCGTCGGCGAGGAGCACGGGTGTCTCGGTGGGGAAGAGCACGTAGGAGGTGGGCTGACCCATCGACGTGGTCTGCTCGGTCGACGCGATCTGCCAGACGCGGTTGCGGGCGCCGTCGGCGAGGCGGCCCGACACCTTCTCGGAGGCGATCGGCACGACGCTCTTGGTGAACGCGTTGCCGGCGGGGTTCTCGGCCGAGATCGGCACGCGCACGGCGTCGATCTCGTTCACGACGTTCGCGACGCCGTCGACCGTCATGTCGAGCCGCGCCGAGAAGAGGTGCTGGTGGTACGGGGCGCCGAGGCCCGGCGCGACCTCCGAGGCGAACGGGTAGGGCGATCCGTCCTCGTTCACGCCCGGGTAGGCGGAGGTGAACAGGATGCCGGTGAGCTTCGCCTCGCACTCGATGGTGCCGTCGAGGTAGAGGTACCAGAAGAACCCGTAGTCGTAGTTGCCGACGGTGGTGAAGAACGAGATCACCAGCCGCCGCGACCGTCGCACCTCGGCCGCGCCGGTGAAGATGTCGGTGTGCTTCCAGAGCGAGCCGAAGTCCTCCTCGTGCATGCACACGCCGTTGCGCACGGTGCGCGGCATCCCGAGCTCGTCCGCGAGGATCGCGTCGACGTACGTGATGTCGCCCACGCAGTCGCAGCCGAGCTCGAGCTCGTTGGTGTACCGGCCGAAGAGATATTCGCCGGTGTCGAAGTAGTTCTGCCAGAACCTGTTCGGCTGCGGGTCGGCGTAGGGCACGACCATCTCGCTGATCGACCCGCGGTACATGACCGGGCGTCCCGCGAACGAGAGCTGTCGCAGGATGAGTCCCTCGCGCGTGTCGAAGCCGATCCGGAGGTCCCACTCGCCCCAGGTGACGTGTTCGCCGTCGACGGTCAGGCTCGATCCTTCGGGCTGCGCGATCACGATGGGCTTGAGGCCCTCGAGGGGTGGGCCCTGCAGCGCGGGATCGTCGTAGTTGCCGCTCGTCTGCGGGATGTCGTAGCCCGGGTTGTCGACGACCTTGATGACCGAGCGGGCGGCGACGTCGATGTAGGCGGTGAGCCCATCCACCGGGTGCGCCCAGGGGTGATCCGCGGCGTGGAACTGCTGGAAGGCGAACGTGCGCAGGATACGGCGCCCGGCCTCGTCCTCGTACCCGTAGCTGCCTGCCGACAGCGGCACGAGCACGACGTCGTCCGGCGTCAGCCCGCGCCCCGCGAGAGCAGCCACCCACTCCGCGTTCTCGTTCGCGATGACGCCGACCTCTTCGAACTCGGCGTCGAGGATCGGCAGCTGCCCTGCGGTGCCGTCCAGCTCGACGGACGAGAGCACGTCACCGTCGGCCAGCGAGACGACCAGGTCGAGCGACCGTGCCGACCGCATGTCGAGCAGCTGCACGCGTGCGCGCCGCTCGGGCAGCGGGCCGGTGCCGGCCTCCCACGCCAGGATCTCCGGCTTCGGCGCCTCTTCGAGACCGACGTAGGCGAATCGCGTCGCGTCCGTCGTCGTGTCGAGTCCGAGCACGATCGCGCGCACGGCTTCGATCTCGGCGGGCGTCAGTGACGCGAGCGGATGCTGCGGCGCGGGCGGTGCGGTGAAGCCCGAGGCGGTGGCGATGTCGGTGATGGTCATGGTGCTCCTTCGGTGCGGGGATGGATGTCGGATCGCCGTGCCTCAGCCGGCGATCGAGTCGGTGAGCTTCGCGTACGCCGCCGGGCGGCGGTTCTTGATCCAGGCGGCCTGGACGTACCCGAAGACGGGGACGACGACGACGAGTCCGAGCAGGAACCAGCTGACGGCCGCGAAGACCGGGTTGCCGTCGGCGTCGACGTCGCCCACCATGATCGGGAAGTACGCCACGATGAGGGCCGCCGAGAGCATGAGCCCGACGAATCCGAGGGCGGGAGCGATCACGGTGTTCCACACCCGCCGGTCCTTCTTCGTCCTGACGAAGTACACGATCACCGCGACCGAGGTGAGCCCCATCAGGATCGCGATGGCGAGCGTCGCGACACCGGCGAACCAGGTGAAGACCTGCAGCACGGGGTCGAGGCCCAGGACCGCGAAGACCGCGATCAGCACGACCGCCGTGACCGTCTGCACGAGCGACGACACGTGCGGCGAGAGGTGCTTCGCGTGCACCGCGCCGAGCTTGTCGGGGAGCACCCCGGAGTTCGCCATGGAGTGCTGATAACGCGTGACGACGTTGTGGAACGACAGGACGCAGGCGAACATCGCGGTGATCAGGAGGATGTTGACGGCGATCTCGCCGAACGAGCCGAGGTAGCGGGCCATCGTGGTGATGATGAACGTGCCGGGGTCCTCGGCGATGGCGTCGAGGACGTTGCTCGGCCCCCACGCCATGACCAGCCCCCACGCCGCCAGTGTGTAGAACACGCCGATGCCGATCACCGCGGCGTACGTGGCGCGAGGGATGGTCCGGTTCGGGTCCTTCGCCTCGTCGCGGAAGATCGCCGTGGCCTCGAAGCCGATGAAAGCGGCGATCGCGAACATCAGCCCGACACCGGGGGAGCCGCTCGCGACGTTCGCGGGCTCGAAGGGAGCGAGGCTCAGGCCCTCGGGGCCGCCGCTGACGACGACGGCGACGACCATCGCCAGGACGATGCCGACCTCCGCGATCAGCAGCACGCCGAGCACCTTGCTCGACAGATCGATGTGGCGGTAGCCCAGCACGCCGACGACCGCGATCGTGATCAGCGACATCAGCCACCAGGGCAGAGCCGGGCCGCCGATCGACTCGACGGTCACCGACAGGATGTAGCCGATGTACCCGTACACCGACACCTGGATGGTGGTGTAGGTCAGCATCGCGATCCACGCGCTCGCGAGCCCGGTCGAGCGGCCGAGGCCGTAGCCGACGTAGGTGAAGAAGGCGCCCGGCTTGGGCACGTGGCGGGTCATCGCCGCCAGCCCCACCGAGAACAGCAGCAGGATCACGGCGCTGATGGCATAGAGCGCCGGGAAGCCGATGCCGTTGCCGAGGAGCATGCCGAGCGGCGCGGCGCCGCCGATGACGGTGAGCGGGGATGCGGCGGCGACCACCATGAAGACGATGGCGGTGACTCCGAGCGAGCCGGTCAGCGTCCGCTTCGCGGACGCCTCGACTCCCTTCGATTCGAGCTGGGTCATGGCAGAACCTCCGGGCGACACGGGAACGGGGATGCCCTGAGCCTCGCGGCAGCGCATTGCGGCGCCGTCGCGCGCCGGTGAAACCTCGCGCATGCCGACTGAGATCGGCCAGCGCGGGTGTCTCAATCGGGCGATACACGGGCGAAACACGCGGGTAGCGGCCCGGCAACCGCGCCCGCGTAACGTCTCACGGGCACCACCGGAGGCGACATGACCGCACTCGAGCGCGCGATCGCGCGACCCGACCCCGTCCACGACTTCGGGGCGCGTTCACCGCTGGACGGCCTGGATCGCCGCAGCGTGGGCTTCTTCGATGTGCTCGCCCAGTCGGTGGCCGCCGTCGCCCCGGCTGCCGCGGCGACCACCGTCGTGCTGCTCGTCGCCGGCATCTCACCCTCGGCGACCGTGCTGTCGATCGTGCTCGCCGGCGTCCTCAGCCTCCTGGTGGCCCGGACGATCTCGCAGTTCGCGCGGCGGCTGGCCGCTGCCGGTTCGACCTACACCTACACCGCCCGCGGCCTGGGTCCGGGTGCCGGACTCGCGTCCGGCGCGGCGATCCTGGTCGGCTACGGTGCAATCGCGATGTTCGCGCTCCTCGGCGGGGCGTACTACGTCACCTTCCTCCTGGAATCGGCTTGGCCCGAGGCGGGTGGCCCCGGAACGCTCTCCGCGGTTCTGGCGGCGGAGGCGGCCTTCGTCGCCGTCGTGCTCGTGCGCGGCATCCGTCTCTCGTCTCGCATCGCGCTCGTCGTCGAGGTGCTCTCGGTGGCTCTCATCGCCGTGCTCCTCGTCGTGCTCCTGATCCGGATCGGTCCGATCGACCCGGGGCACGTGCTCGGCTTCGCCGGCTTCGATCCCGCTGCGCTCGCCGCCGGCTCGGTCATCGCGCTCACCGCCTTCGTCGGCTTCGAGAGCGCGTCGACGCTGGGCGTCGAGGCGCGTGCGCCGCTGCGCAACGTGCCGCGGGCGATCGTGTGGACGGTGCTGCTGTCGGGCGGGCTCTTCGTCCTGGCGGCGGTCGCCCAGGTCGCGGGCTTCGACGCCATCGGCTCCTCGCTCGCCGCCAGTGCCTCGCCGATCAACGAGCTCGCCTCGGCGTACGGGCTGGGCGGCTGGGGCGTCGTCGCCGACATCGGCATCGCGGCCTCGTTCGTGGCGTGCGCGATCGGCTCGACCACCGCGCTCACCCGAGTGCTGTTCACGATGGGGCGCGACGGCGTGCTGCCGCGGCCGGCGGGCAGAGCGCACCCGAAGTTCGGCACGCCGATCGGCGCGGTGGCACTGGCCTTTCCGCTCATCGCGGGTGTGCCGTTCGTGCTCCTGCTGTCGGGAGTCGACGTTCGCGGTGCGATGCACGCGACCATCGCCGTCGGCGGCGCGGGCTACATCGTCGCCTACATCCTGGTGTGCGTCGCGGCGCCGGTCTTCCTGCGGCGCATCGGAGAGCTCACCGTGGGCTCGGCGATCACGGCGATCGTCTCGGCGGGCGTCCTCACCGGCGCCCTCGTCACCTTCTTCGCGGTCGACGCCGCGAGCGGCAGTGTCGCACTCTGGGTGGTGCTGGCGGTCGGCGCCGTCGCCGCAGTCGCGGTGGCGGTCCGACTGCGTCGCGGCACGCCGTCACTCGCGCGCGTCGGGTCGTACGACGAGCCAGTCGCCTCGGAGGTGCTGGGCGGCATCGCCCGCCGGGAGCGGAGGAGCGGTGCCTGAGAGGGTGTCGCCGGGACCTACCCTGACCGCGCGCCAGCCGAAGGCCGTGCACAGCGCGCTCACCGTGCTGGAAGCGGTGGCGCATCTGGGCGCCGGTGCGACTGCACGCGAGATCTCCCTCGAGCTGGGGCTGCCGCGAGCGACGACCTACCGCCTGCTGAATCTGCTCGTACAGGACGAGTACCTGGTGCGCACTCCTGACCTCGCCGGGTTCGCTCTGGGCGCCAAGGTCGTGCAGCTCGCCGCCGTGGCGGCGCCGCCGGCACGCCTGACCTCGGCGGCGCGCGGAGTGCTCGCCGAGGCGCGCTCAGCGCTGCGCGGCGGCGTGCATGTCGTCTTCTTCGTCGAAGGTCGAATCTCGGTCATCGACGCCGACCCCGACTTCCCGCTGTCGGACGAGCTTCGCCTCGCCCGCGAGCCGGAGCGGTTCGCGATGGGCCGGCTGCTCACGATCGAGCAGGGGACCGCCGAGGATGCCTCGCGCACGGACTTCGCCGCGCTCGGCGCCACTCGCCAGCGGGGTGAGCTCGCCCCGGCATACGGGTGTGTCGCGGTGCCGATCGTCGACGGCACCGGGCGGTTCGCCGGAGCCGTCGGGTTCTCCGGGCCGCGCCACCGGGTCGACGAGCCTGCGGGGGTGCTGGCGGTGCTGCAGCCGGCGGCCGCCCGCCTCGGTCCCCTGGTGGTGTGACGTCACCCCCGCGCGGACCGGGTAGACTGTCAGAAGCTCTCCGCGAGGCGGCATCCAGGCCAACTCCCCCAGGACGGAAACGTAGCAAGGGTAACCAGGCTCTGCCGGGTTCGCGGAGAGTCTTAATTTTCCCGGGCGCGCCGATGGACCCCGCGTTCGGACAGGGCTCAGGGGTCGGCGGCGAAGGGGCCGTCGAGCACCGCCCACTGCAGCAGCATGATGGTCTTCGCGTCCTGGATCCGCCCATCGCGCACCATCGCGCGAGCCTCATCGATGCCGATCTCGAGCAGCTCGATGTGCTCGCCCTCCTCCTGGAGGCCGCCGCGGTCGCCGGTGCGGGTCGAGCCGTCGTAGCGGGCGGCGAAGAAGTGCAGGCGTTCGGTGACCGAGCCGGGGCTCATGTACACGTCCCAGACGTGCTCGAGCTCGCCCACCTCGACGCCCGTCTCCTCGGCCGCCTCCCGTCGGATCGCCGTCGCCGGGTCATCGTCGTCGAGGAGTCCCGCCGCCGTCTCGATGAGCATGCCGTCGGGGTGGTCGTTGACGTAGACGGGGTAGCGGAACTGGCGCGTGAGGAGCACCGTGCGCTGCTCGGGGTCGTAGAGCAGCACCGTGGCGCCGTTGCCGCGATCGTAGGTCTCGCGCTGCTGCGTCTCCCATCGGCCCGCCGGGTCGCGGTACTCGAGCGTGGTGCGCCGCAGCACGTGCCACGCCGAGGCCAGCACCTCGACGTCCGTCACGTGGACGTCCGCGTTGCGCTGCAGGTCGCGTCCGGCCCGGTCGAGGCCCGTGCGGCCGCGGTGATCGGGGACATCGACTCCGGGGCGCGGCTCAGGCATGCCTCGAGCGTAATCGCGCCGCGCCGATGATCCGGCGGCGAGCCCCGGCAACCTGCCTGCCCCGAGGCCGCGGCTGCCTGCTCGCCCTAGAGGACAGCATCCTGCTCGCCCAATAGGCCGCGGCATCCTGCTCGCCCAATAGGGTGGTCGCGTGGCTCAGAGCATCTACATCACCTCGGCCGAAGGCCACTCGGGAAAGTCGACGGTCGCGCTGGGCGTGCTCGATGCGCTGAGCCATGCGACGGCGCGCGTGGGCGTGTTCCGGGCGATCGCACGCTCGACGATCGAACGCGACTACGTGCTCGAGATGCTGCTGGACCACGACGGCGTCGACCTGCCGTACGACGACTGCATCGGTGTCACGTACGACGACGTGCGGCATGATCCGGATGCCGCGCTTGCGACGATCGTCGAGCGCTACAAAGCGGTCGAGGCCCAGTGCGAGGCTGTGGTCATCGTCGGGAGCGACTACACGGATGTCGGCAGCCCTGCCGAGCTCGCCTACAACGCCCGCATCGCGGCCAACCTCGGCGCGCCGGTGCTGCTGGTGCTCGGCGGCCGTTCGGCGCAGAATCAGACCCAGCCCGAGCAGCTCGGGTCATCGCTGCCGCGCACCGCGGACGAGATGGGCCAGATCGCCGACCTCGCGCTCGCCGAGCTGCGTCATGGCCGCGCGAAGCTGTTCGCCGTCGTCGCCAACCGGGCAGAGGCAGGCAACGCCGAAGAGACCATCGCGGCGATCCGTCGCTCGGTCGACGCTCACCGCGGAGAGGCGACGGTGCCGGCCGCCGGGTCGCAGACCTCGGTTCCGGTCTGGGCCATCCCCGAGGATCGCCATCTGGTGGCCCCCTCGATCCGGGGCATCATGCGCTCGGTCGACGGCGAGCTGCTCTCGGGTGACCCGGACCGGCTCACCCGCGAGGCGCTCGCGGTCGTCGTCGCCGGCATGTCGATGGTCAACGTCCTTCCTCGGCTGCTCGAGGGCGCCGTCGTCATCATCCCCGCCGACCGCTCCGAGGTGCTGCTGGCCACCCTGCTCGCCAACGCCTCCGGCACCTTCCCCTCGATCTCGGGCATCGTGCTCAACGGCGGTTTCGAGCTGCCCGAGCCGGTGACACGGCTGATCGACGGACTCGGGTCGAGCGTGCCCATCATCACCACCGAGCTCGGCACCTACGAGACGGCGGTGCGCATCATGGGAACGCGCGGCCGCCTCGCCGCGGACTCGCAGCGCCGGTACGACACGGCGCTCGCCCTGTTCGAGCAGAGCGTCGACACCGACGAACTGCTCGTCGCGTTCGGTCTGGCACGCGCGACGGTCGTGACACCGCTGATGTTCGAGTTCCAGCTCATCGAGCGCGCGCGCGCGCAGCGCCGGCGCATCGTGCTGCCCGAGGGCGGCGACGACCGGGTCCTGCGCGCGGCGGCGACGGTGCTCAAGCGCGGCATCGCCGATCTGGTGATCCTCGGCGAGCCGTTCGAGGTGCGGGCACGCGCGATCGAGCTCGGGATCGACATCCAGGCCGCCGAGGTGCTCTCGCCGCTGGATCCCGTGCACGTCCACAAGTTCGCCGAGGAGTACGCGCGTCTGCGCGCCCACAAGGGCGTCACGCTCGGGCAGGCGTCAGACACCGTGACCGATGTGTCCTACTTCGGGACCATGATGGTGCACCTGGGGCTCGCCGACGGCATGGTCTCGGGCGCCGTCCACACGACCGCGCACACCATCCGCCCGGCGTTCGAGATCATCAAGACCCGCCCGGGCGTCTCGGTGGTCTCGAGCGTGTTCCTGATGGCGCTCGCCGACCGCGTGCTCGTCTACGGCGACTGCGCCGTCATCCCGGATCCCACCAGCGAGCAGCTCGCCGACATCGCGATCTCGTCGGCCGCGACGGCCGCGCAGTTCGGCATCGACCCGCGGGTCGCGATGCTCTCGTACTCGACGGGCGAATCGGGGTCGGGTGCCGACGTCGAGAAGGTGAGGGATGCCACCGCCCTCGTCCGCTCGCGGGCGCCGGAGCTGCTCGTGGAGGGGCCGATCCAGTACGACGCGGCGGCCGACGCCGCCGTGGCCGCGGCGAAGATGCCCGGCTCGGATGTCGCCGGACGCGCCACGGTGTTCGTCTTCCCCGACCTCAACACGGGCAACAACACGTACAAGGCGGTGCAGCGCTCGGCGGGCGCCGTCGCGATCGGGCCGGTGCTGCAGGGGCTCAACAAGCCGATCAACGACCTGTCGCGCGGCGCGCTCGTGGACGACATCGTCAACACCATCGCGATCACCGCGATCCAGGCGCAGGGGGAGTGATCCGCATGACCCCGGTGCTCGTCATCAACAGCGGTTCGTCGTCGTTCAAGTACCAGCTGCTCGACATGGACACCGAGCGCACGCTCGCGTCAGGTCTCGTCGAGCGCATCGGCCCTTCGACAGGGACCGGCCTCGCCCGTCACACCGTCCATGCGGCGGCTCTCGCGTCCGCAACCGGGCCGGCGCCGACGGTGCTCGACGCGACGCGCATCCGCGAGCTTCCGATCCCCGACCACACCGCCGGCTTCGCGGTCATGCTCGAGGCGTTCGCGGCCTACGGTCCGTCGCTCGCCGAGACCCCGCCGGTCGCCGTCGGCCACCGCGTCGTGCACGGCGGCGCGCGGTTCTTCGAGCCCACGCTGGTCACCCCGCTCGTCGAGATCAACATCGACGAGCTCGCGGTGCTCGCGCCGCTGCACAACCCCGCGAACCTGGCCGGGATCGTCGCCGGCCGCACGGCGTTCCCCGACGTGCCGCACATCGCCGTCTTCGACACCGCCTTCCACCAGACCCTGGCGCCCGCCGCCTACACGTACGCGATCGACGCGGAGGTCGCGGCATCCCATCGCATCCGCCGGTACGGGTTCCACGGCACGTCGCACAAGTTCGTCAGCGAAGCGGCCGCCGCGTTTCTCGGGCGGCCGCTCGGCGAGCTCAAGCAGATCGTCTTCCACCTGGGCAACGGCGCGTCGGTCACCGCGATCGACGGAGGCCGCTCGATCGATACCTCGATGGGCTTCACGCCGCTGGAGGGCCTCGTCATGGGCACGCGCTCGGGCGACATCGATCCCGCCGTGCTCTTCCAGCTCGAGCGGCGTGCGGGCATGACCGTCGACGACCTCGACGACCTCCTCAACAAGCGCAGCGGGCTGCTCGGCCTCGCGGGATCCAACGATCTGCGCGACATCCGTGCCGCCGTCGAACGCGGTGAGCCGCAGGCGCAGCTCGCCTTCGAGGTGTACGTCCACCGGCTGCGCTCCTACGCCGGCGCCTACCTCGCCCAGCTCGGCGGCGCCGACGTCATCTCGTTCACCGCGGGCGTCGGCGAGAACGCGCCGCAGGTGCGCGCCGGGGCCCTCGACACGCTCGGATTCGCGGGCGTCGAGATCGACCACGCACGCAACGAGAGCGCCGAGCGCGGCATCCGGATCATCTCGACGGATGCCTCGGCCGTGACGGTCCTCGTCGTCCCGACGGACGAGGAGCTCGAGATCGCGCGCCAGACGCTGAGCGTCGCCCGCCCGTAACCATCGCAGGGTGTCGACCCGGCGCCCGACCGCATTACGCTTGCTGGACGGCACGCTCGCTGTAAAGGCACGCTCGCCGAAGAGGCACCCTCGCTGAGACAAGCATCGTGGTGTGCCGAGCTCACCCGCACTCGCTCCCGGAGGTTCTGTGGCCCACGACGCCCTGCCCGATCTGACCGCGTTCGACGCTGTGCTCTTCGATCTGGACGGCGTCCTGACGCCGACGGCCGAAGTGCACATGCACGCGTGGCAGACCATGTTCGAAGAGCTCTTCGCCGCCTGGGACATCGCCCCGCCGTATACCGAGCGCGACTACTTCGACCACCTCGACGGCAAGAAGCGCTACGACGGCGTGGCGAGCCTGCTGCGCTCGCGCGACGTCGAGGTGCCCTGGGGCGATCCGTCCGACCCGCCGTCGGCCGACACGGTCTGCGGCATCGGCAACCGCAAGAACGCCGTCTTCGAGCGCGTGCTGCGCGCCGAGGGCATCACGGCCTATCCGGGGTCGCTGCGCCTGCTCGACGTGCTCGCCGGCGCCGGCACACCCGTCGCGGTCGTGTCGAGCTCCAAGAACGCGGAAGAGGTGCTGGCGGCAGCCGGCATCCGTGATCGCTTCACGGTCGTGATGGACGGCGTCATCGCCGAACGCGACCACCTCTCCTCCAAGCCGGCGCCCGATGTGTTCGTGGAGGCGGCACGGATGCTGCAGGTCGAGCCCGCTCGCAGCGCCGCGGTCGAGGACGCCATCAGCGGCGTGCGCTCGGCGGCGGCGGGCGGCTTCGGACTCGTGGTGGGTGTCGACCGCGGTGTCGGTGTGCAGGACCTCATCGACGCCGGCGCCCACATCGTGGTTCAGGACCTGGAGGAATTCGTACGATGATCGACCGCGACCGCTTCCCCGTAAACGAGTGGCGTCTGGTCGAGTCGTCGTACGACCTCGACGACGCCGGCGTCACCGAGACGCTGTTCGCCGTCGGCAACGGCTATCTCGGGCTGCGCGGAAACCACCCCGAGGGCCGCTTCGCGCACGAGCAGGGCACCTTCATCAACGGGTTCCACGAGACGTTCCCGATCCGCCACGCCGAGCAGGCGTACGGCTTCGCGGAGGTGGGACAGGCGATCGTCAACGCGCCCGACGCGAAGGTGATGCGCGTGTACGTCGACGATGAGCCGCTGTCGCTCGATGTGGCCGACATCCGCGAATACGAGCGCGCGCTCGACATGCGCGACGGCGTGCTCCGCCGGCACGTGCGCTGGATGACGCCGTCGGGCAAGGACGTCGTGATCGACATGGAGCGGCTCGTCTCTTTCGAGGAGAAGCACCTGGCGGTGATGACGATCGAGGTCACGGTGCTCAACGCCGACGCCCCCGTCACCGTCAGCTGCCAGATGATCAACCGGCAGGACGGGGAGGACGTCTACGGCGGCACTCCCACCGCGCCGAGGCGGGCCGGCTTCGACCCCCGCAAGACCGAGAAGCTCCACGAGCGGGTGCTGCAGCCGCAGGAGTACTGGCAGGACAAGCTGCGCTCGGCGCTGTCGTACCGCGCCACCGACTCGGGGATGACCGTCGCCGTCATCGCCGACCACCTGGTCGAGACCGAGAACGAGTACACCTCGCGCACGCTCATCGAACCCGACATCGCGAAGAACGTGTTCCGCGTGCAGGCCAAGGCCGGCGTGCCGGTGCGGGTCACCAAGCTCGTCAGCTACCACACCTCCCGCGGCGTGCCCGCCCGCGAGCTCGTCGACAGGTGCCGTCGCACGCTCGACCGCGCCCTCAGCGAGGGCGTCGGGGCGGTCCGCGCACAGCAGCGCGCGTGGCTGGACGAGTTCTGGCAGCGCTCGGATGTGCGCATCGGCGGCCACGGCGACCTGCAGCAGGCAACGCGCTGGTGCCTGTTCCAGCTCGCTCAGGCGACGGCCCGCGCGGACGGCCAGGGCGTGCCGGCCAAGGGCATGACGGGGTCGGGTTACTCCGGGCACTACTTCTGGGACACCGAGATCTACGTCCTCCCGTTCCTCGCCTACACGACGCCGCTCTGGGCGCGCAACGCCCTGCGCATGCGCTACCTCATGCTGCCCGCCGCCCGCAGGCGCGCGTTCCAGCTGAACGAGGCGGGGGCCCTGTTCCCGTGGCGGACGATCAACGGCGAAGAGGCATCCGCGTACTACGCCGCCGGCACGGCGCAGTACCACATCAACGCCGACGTCAGCTATGCGCTCGCCAAGTACGTGCGGGCGACGGGCGACGACGAGTTCCTCTACCGGGAGGGCGTCGACATCGCCGTCGAGACGGCGCGGCTGTGGGCCACCCTCGGCTTCTGGCGCTCGAACGACGGGGTGGTCGACGGCGAGGGCGACACGTTCCACATCCACGGTGTCACGGGCCCGGACGAGTACACCACCGTCGTCAACGACAACCTGTTCACGAACGTCATGGCCCGGTTCAACCTGCGCTTCGCGGCGCGCACCGTGCGCGACATGGCGGACGTCGACGGCGAGGTCTACCGACAGATGGTCGACCGTCTCGCGCTGGAGCCCGGGGAGCCCGAGTCCTGGGAGCGCGCCGCGGAGGCCATGCACATCCCGTTCAGCCCGGGACTCGGCATCCATCCCCAGGATCACGTCTTCCTGGAGCGCGAGATCTGGGACCTCGAGAACACGCCGCCCGACAAGCGGCCGCTCCTGCTGCACTTCCACCCGCTCGTCATCTACCGGTACCAGGTGCTCAAGCAGGCCGACGTGGTGCTCGCGCTGTTCCTGCAGGGCAACCACTTCTCGGATGAGGACAAGCTCGCCGACTTCGAGTACTACGACCCGCTGACCACCGGCGACTCGACGCTGTCGGCGGTCGTGCAGGCGATCCTCGCGGCCGAGGTCGGCTATCAGGATCTGGCGCTCGAGTACTTCCGGGAGTCGATCTTCGTCGACCTGGGCGACCTGCACCACAACGCGGCCGACGGCGTGCACGTGGCGTCCGCGGGTGGGGTCTGGACCGCGCTGGTCTCGGGCTTCGGCGGCATGCGCGACCACTTCGGCGAGCTGTCGTTCGACCCGCGCCTGCCGGCCACGTGGCCGTCGCTCGAGTTCGTGCTGCACTGGCACGGTACGCGCCTGGTCGTCACCGTCACGCGCGACCAGCTGCGCGTGCGCGCGACCGAGGGCGAGCCCGTCGGCTTCAGCGTGCGCGGTGTCGGCTACGTCGTCGGCGCGGGCGAAGAGGTCGTCGCGCGCCTCGACGGACAGGGGCCGGTGATCGCCGGTCGCCCGTCGCTCCGCGAGCTCGGCGATGCCCGCCGCGAGGACGGATCGCTGCTGTCGGCCTCGGTGCCGACCGTCACCTCGACGATCCCGATCATCGTGGGCGCGGCGGATATCGAGCACGGCGCCGACGCCTGACCGCCCCGCGACAACAGGAGATCCGGCGAGGACAGGACGATCCGAGGCGATTCGTCCTGTTTCCGCCGGATCTCCTGTTGTGTGCGGGTACGCACGGCGGGCCCGATGGTCACGCGCGGGCGAAGAACTCCCTCTCATGCTCCATCGAGCGGGTGAACGCGGCGCTCATGCGCGCCCGCTCGTGCGGTCCGGCTTCTCGCGCCGCTGCGTCGGCGATCTCGGCCGCACGCGCGGTCGCGGCCGTGAAGCCGGGGTCGCCGTACATCGCGAGCCAGTCGTCGTAGGGGTGCCCGTCGTGGCGCCGGGCCGCCAGGCGGACGCCGAGGTCGGTGTACAGCCAGAAGCACGGCAGCAGCGCGGCGACGAGCTCCCCGTAGGACCGCGCCGAGGCGTGCAGATGGTTCGTGTAGGCCAGGGTCTGCGGAGCGGGTGCGTTCGATGCCGTCCCGAGATGCGACTCGTGCAGCCGTCGCTCCTCGACGATCGAGGACTCGGCCGCGCGCGCCCAGAACGCCTGCTCCTCTGAGTTCGGCGCGAGCGCGCTCGCCTTCGCCAGCACGCGGGAGTACTCGCCGAGGTAGAGCGCGTCCTGGGCGAGGTAGCGCAGGAACGTCTCGCGCGGCAGGCTGCCGTCGGCCAGCCCTCGGACGAAGTCGAGGGCGTCGACGTCGGCGCGCACGGCGGCGGCGGCCGCCCACACCTGCGCCGACCACGACGCGGCGGGGCGGGTCACCACGGCCCCTCCACCCGCCGTCCCCGCTGCCACTCCGCTCGCCGTCCCCGCTGCCA
>NZ_MWLP01000007.1:0-15233 GCF_010634885.1 Microbacterium sp. B35-04
CGATGCGGCATCCGTCTGTGAAAGCTGTCGAGGTGCTTAGGCGCGTCCGCGCAGGACCGCCTGCTTGACCTCGGCGATCGCCTTGGTCACCTCGATGCCGCGGGGGCACGCCTCGGTGCAGTTGAAGGTGGTGCGGCAGCGCCACACGCCCTCCTTGTCGTTGAGGATGTCGAGACGCACGTCGCCCGCGTCGTCGCGCGAGTCGAAGATGAAGCGGTGCGCGTTGACGATCGCGGCGGGCCCGAAGTACTGCCCGTCGGTCCAGAACACCGGGCACGACGACGTGCACGCGGCGCAGAGGATGCACTTCGTGGTGTCGTCGAAGACCTCGCGGTCCACGATCGACTGGATGCGCTCCTTGCCGGGCTCGGGCTTCGAGCTCGCGATGAGGAACGGCTGCACCTCGCGGTACGACGCGAAGAACGGCTCCATGTCGACGACGAGGTCCTTCTCGAGCGGCAGGCCCTTGATCGCCTCGACGTAGATCGGCTGCGAGATGTCGAGATCCTTGATGAGGGTCTTGCAGGCGAGCCGGTTGCGGCCGTTGATGCGCATCGCGTCGGACCCGCAGATGCCGTGGGCGCAGGATCGGCGGAACGTCAGCGAGCCGTCGACCTCCCATTTGATCTTGTGCAGGGCGTCCAGCACGCGGTCGGTCGAGTACAGCTCGACGTCGTAGTCGACCCAGCGCGGCTCTTCGTCGACCTCAGGGTTGAACCGCCGGATGATGAAGGTGACCAGGAACGACTGGATGCCGGTGTCGTTCGCGGACTCCTCCGCGCGGACGGGTGCGTCGGCGTCGGTGCGCTCGATGACGTCGGTGACCGAGGTCGACATCAGTACTTCCTCTCCAACGGTGGGTAGCGCAATTCGCCCGCCTCGTTCTTCGTGAAGACGACGGGTTTCCAGTCGAGGCGGATGTGGTCCTCCGAATGCGAGGACGCGGCATCGCCCGACAGGTACGCCATGGTGTGCTTCATGTAGTTCTCGTCGTCGCGCGTGGAGTAGTCGTCGCGCATGTGACCGCCACGGCTCTCCTTGCGGTTCTTCGCGGTCACGACCACGACCTCGGCGATGTCGAGGAGGAACCCGAGCTCGACGGCCTCGAGCAGATCGGTGTTGAACCGCTTGCCCTTGTCGTCGACGTGCACGTTCTTGAAGCGCTCGCGAAGCTCGGAGATGACCTCGAGCACCTCGCTGAGCGACTCGTCGGTGCGGAACACCTGGGCCTTGCGGTCCATCTCGTCCTGCAGCGTCTTGCGCAGCACGGCGATGCGCTCGGTGCCCTGGTTGTTGCGCAGTCCCTCGATGAGGGTGCGCACCTCGGCGGCCGGGTCATCGGGCAGCGCGACGAAGTCGGCGGTCTTGACGTACTGGACGGCGTTGCGCCCGGCGCGCTTGCCGAACACGTTGATGTCGAGCAGCGAGTTGGTGCCGAGGCGGTTCGAGCCGTGCACCGAGACGCATGCGCACTCGCCGGCGGCGTACAGGCCCGGCACGACGGTGGTGTTGTCGCTCAGCACCTGCGCGTCGTTGTTGGTCGGGATGCCGCCCATCGCGTAGTGCGCGGTCGGCATGACGGGCACGGGCTCGACGACCGGGTCGACGCCGAGGTAGGTGCGCGCGAACTCGGTGATGTCGGGGAGCTTGGTCTCGAGCACCTCGGCCCCCAGGTGCGTGCAGTCCAGCAGCACGTAGTCGCGGTGCGGGCCGGCGCCGCGCCCTTCGGCGACCTCCTGGACCATGCAGCGGCTGACGATGTCACGTGGCGCGAGGTCCTTGATGGTCGGCGCGTAGCGCTCCATGAAGCGCTCGCCCGAGGCGTTGCGCAGGATCGCGCCTTCGCCGCGGGCGCCTTCGGTGAGAAGGATGCCGAGCCCGGCGAGACCGGTCGGGTGGAACTGGAAGAACTCCATGTCCTCCAGCGGCAGGCCCTTTCGCCAGATGATGCCCACGCCGTCACCCGTGAGGGTGTGCGCGTTGGAGGTGGTCTTGAAGATCTTGCCGAAGCCCCCGGTCGCGAAGATCACGGCCTTGGACTGGAAGACGTGCAGCTCACCGGTGGCGAGCTCGTAGGCGACGACGCCCGCGATCTGCTGGTCCTTGCCTTCGCCCACCGTGATGAGGTCGAGCACGTAGAACTCGTTGAAGAAGTTGATGCCGAGCTTCACGCAGTTCTGGAACAGCGTCTGCAGGATCATGTGACCGGTGCGGTCGGCGGCGTAGCACGCGCGGCGCACGGGGGTCTTGCCGTGATCGGCGGTGTGGCCGCCGAAGCGGCGCTGGTCGATCTTTCCCTCGGGCGTGCGGTTGAACGGCAGGCCCATGTTCTCGAGGTCGATGACCGCGTCGATGGCCTCTCTTGCGAGGATCTCGGCGGCGTCCTGGTCGACGAGGTAGTCGCCGCCCTTGACGGTGTCGAAGGTGTGCCACTCCCACGAGTCCTCTTCGACGTTGGCCAGCGCCGCCGCCATCCCGCCCTGCGCCGCACCCGTGTGCGAGCGGGTGGGGTACAGCTTCGAGATGACCGCCGTCCGAGCTCCGGGACCGGCCTCGATGGCCGCCCGCATGCCGGCGCCGCCGGCGCCCACGATGACGATGTCGAACTGGTGGTAGTGGACGCCATCCTTGACGTAGCTTGCAATGCTCTCGGTGCCGGCAGGGGTCTCAGTGCTCACGCTGGATGCTTTCGGTGGTCGATGCTCGGGGGGACGCGCCCGAACGCTAGGCGCAGATGCTGACGATGAGGTCGGACGCGGTCTCGGCGTCAAAGCCGAGGCAGGGGTCGAAGGTGAAGACGACCAGCGTGCCGAGCACGATGAGGAATCCCGCGGCGAGCCACAGGGCCCACACCAGCACGCGGCGCGTCGTCGGGTGCGTGACGTAGTCGTTGACGATCGTGCGCATGCCGTTGGCGCCGTGGATCAGTGCGAGCCACAGCATCAGCACGTCCCACCACTGCCAGAACGGCGAGGCGAACTTTCCGACGACGAAGGCGAAGTCGATGCCGTGGATGCCCTCGCCGAGCATGAGGTTCACGAAGAGGTGGCCGAAGATCAGGACGACGAGCAGCACGCCGGAGGCGCGCATGTAGATCCAGCCCCACTTCTCGAGGTTGGGGCCCTTGCGCCGGGCGGGGGCGTGCGGGGCGCGGGGGTCGGCGATGGCGGTCATCAGTGGCCTCCTGCCGGAGCGAACGCGAGCATGAGGTGGCGCGGCGCGAAGCCCAGCATCGTCACGACCCACAGGCCCAGGACTCCCCACCACAGCTGGC
Organism: Microbacterium sp. B35-04; assembly: GCF_010634885.1. NCBI lineage: Bacteria > Bacillati > Actinomycetota > Actinomycetes > Micrococcales > Microbacteriaceae > Microbacterium > Microbacterium sp. B35-04. Next base: position 3,275 of record NZ_MWLP01000007.1, read on the forward strand.
GCTGGTGGCGGGTGGCCCACGACCAGAAGTCGACCAGGATGATGCGCAGCCCGTTGTAGGCGTGGTACGCGATGGCGCCGACGAGGGCGACCTCGCCGAGGGCCATCACCCAGTTCTTGTAGGTGCCGATCACCGCGTCGTACGCCTCGGGGGACACGCGGATGAGGGCGGTGTCGAGGATGTGGACCAGCAGGAAGAAGAAGATCGCGACGCCGGTGATGCGGTGCAGCACCCACGACCACATGCCTTCGTTTCCGCGGTACAGGGTGCCGCGGGGAACTCGGGAGGTGGTCTCGGATACCGACGGTGTGACGCGTGCTGGTGCAGACACGGCCGTCCTCCTTGGATCGAAACACGGTGGGGCTGGCCTCGGACTGTGAGGACGTCCCCCGAAGTGGCCCGGAACAGTGCGCTTCGAGCCGTCGGCGTCACGCGGGCGCTGGGACCATCCTATTCCCGTCGCGCGGGCGTGGGTGATTAGGCCGACCTAACTTCTCTCGACGTCGAGAGATTTCGGGGGCTTCGGCGGCCGTGGTGGAAAACGTTCCGAAACCTTTTGCCCTCCCTCGGAGCGCCGCCTAGCGTTTGTTGCACGCAAGAACATATGTGCCGCGAGGCGGTCCGTATGTACCGACAACGATGTCAGGAGTTCCCATGCGCCGATCGATCCGATCACTTCTGGCGGCCACCGCCGCCGCCGCCCTCGTGCTGCCCCTGTGGGGTGCGACGGCGGCCGGTGCCGCCCCGCCCGGAATCAGCAACTCCGACAAGGACGCCCTCCGCAACCAGGCGCCGCGCGACCTCGCCATCGGCAGCGCCGTCTGGGGCCAGCGCGACCTCGTCGAGTACGACCGCTCCGCGCCCACCGAGTATCAGCAGGTCCTGAGCGCGCAGTTCTCGTCCTTGACGCCCGAGAACGACATGAAATGGGATGCCGTGCACCCCGCTCCGGACGTGTACGACTTCTCGTCCGCCGACGCCCTCGTCGCCTTCGCCGAGGCGAACCACCAGCAGGTGCGCGGCCACACGCTGCTCTGGCACAGCCAGAATCCGGCGTGGGTCACCGCTGCGAGCCAGACTTGGACGTGCGACCAGGCACGTGCCGTCCTCGAAGACCACATCCGCACCGTGGTCGGTCACTTCAAGGGCGAGATCTATGAGTGGGACGTGGCGAACGAGATCTTCCAGGACACGTGGGACAACGGCGGCGTGCGTCTGCGCACCGAGGCCAATCCGTTCCTCCGGGCGTGCGCCGACGACCCGATCTCGCTCATCGAAGACGCCTTCCGCTGGGCGCACGAAGCCGACCCCGACGCCGTGCTGTTCCTCAACGACTACAACGCGGAGGGCATCAACGAGAAGACGGACGCCTACTATGCGCTCGCGCAGCGGATGCTTGCCGACGGCGTTCCGCTGGGCGGCTTCGGCGCCCAGGGCCACCTCAGCCTCCTGTACGGCTTCGACACCTCCATCCAGGCGAACTTCGAGCGCTTCGCGGCACTCGGGCTGAAGGTCGCCGTGACCGAGGCGGACGTGCGCATCCCGGTGCAGGCCGGTGAGACGGGCCCGACGCCCGAGCAGGTGGCGGTGCAGGCCGAGCGCTACGACGCCATGCTCGAGGCGTGCCTGAACGTGGCGGCGTGCTCGTCCTTCACGGTGTGGGGCTTCCCGGACGCGAACTCCTGGGTTCCCGACGTCTTCCCGGGCGAGGGCTGGGCGACGATCTTCGAGGATGACTTCACGCCGAAGCCCGCCTTCGACGCGATGCTCCAGTCGCTGACCGACGCCACACCGGGCACCTCCCCGCGGCGCGGCTGAGCCGGGCGCGACGACGGCGGGGCGCGATGCGCCCCGCCGCTGTCGCATGGAGGATCGACGAGTAGCCTCGTCAACATGTCAGGACCCATCGACGACTTCTACGCCGTGATCCCCGCCGGGGGCATCGGCAGCCGGCTGTGGCCGCTGTCCCGTGCCGACGCGCCGAAGTTCCTCCACGACCTCACCGGGTCGGGGCAGACGCTGCTCCGCGACACCTGGGACCGCCTGGCACCGCTCGCCGGTGACGACCGCATCGCCGTGGTCACCGGGCGCGCGCACCGCGGAGCGGTCGAGCGGGAGCTTCCCGGCATCGCCGACAAGAACGTCTTCCTCGAGTCCGAGCCGCGCGACTCGACGGCGGCGATCGGCCTGGCCGCCGCGATCCTCTCGCGCCGCGAGCCCGACGTCATCATCGGCTCGTTCGCCGCAGACCACGTCATCCGCGTCCCGCAGCTGTTCGAGTGGGCGGTGAACCAGGCGGTCGCCACCGCGCGAGAGGGGTACATCTGCACCATCGGCATCCAGCCGTCCGAGCCGTCCGTCGGGTTCGGCTACATCAAGAAGGGCGATGCGCTGTCCGTCGACGGAGCGCCCGAGGCGGCCCTCGTCCAGAACTTCGTGGAGAAGCCGGATCTCGAGACCGCGAAGGAGTACTTCGCCGACCGCAACTACCTGTGGAACGCGGGCATGTTCATCTCCCGCGCCGACGTGCTGCTCGCCGAGATCGCCGAGAACGAGCCGGAGCTCCACGCCGGGCTCATGGAGCTCGCCGGGGCGTGGGACGACCGCGAGGAGCGCGGGCCGGTCGTGGACCAGGTGTGGCCGACGCTCAAGAAGATCGCGATCGACTACTCCGTCGCCGAGCCCGCGGCCGCGAAGGGTCGCCTCGCCGTCATCCCCGGGCACTTCGACTGGGACGACGTGGGCGACTTCGCGAGTCTCGCCAAGCTCAACTCGCACGGCCGCAAGAACGATCTGGCGATCCTCGGCGAGAACGCCCGCATCCTGTCGGATGCCGCCAGCGGCATCGTGGTCAGCCAGACGCGGCGCGTCATCAGCCTGATCGGCGTGCGAGACATCGTCGTGGTCGACACCGAGGATGCGCTCCTCGTGACCACCAGCGAACACGCCCAGCGGGTGAAGGGCGTCGTCGATGCGCTCAAGCTGAGCGGGCGCGGCGAGGTGCTCTGAAGGTCCCACGCCTCTCCACTCATCCCTTCGCGCTGAGCGGAGCCTCGGGCGCATGGGCCCAGCCGCGGCTGCGGCATCCGTTTTCCTCATCGACTTCTCATCGCACCGCAGATTGCGTCTTTGTAACCTTTCGCGAACGGGGGGCCGCGAAGCATGCAACCGCGCCGTCACAGTGGGTAACTTTGTCCAGTCCCCGTGAAGGACGCGGGAGAACGTAGTGGAGGCTGAGTTGACCATCTCACGCACCAAGAAGCTCATCGGCGTCACAGCCGCCGCGAGCCTGCTGATCGCCCTCGCGGGCTGCGGCTCCGCCCCGGAGGAGACCGACCCGACCGGTGACGCCGGTGACGTCGTCGACGGCTTCACCCCCTGCCTCGTCTCGGACGACGGCGGGTTCAACGACAAGTCGTTCAACCAGTCGGCCCTCGAAGGCATGGAGCGCGCCGCCGAGGAGCTCGGCGTCGAGCCGATCGAGGTGGAGTCCAGCTCGGCCAACGACTACGCGCCCAACCTCGAGAACCTGATCGCCGAAGGCTGCACGTTCATCGTCTCGGTCGGCTTCAAGCTCTCGGCCGACACGATCGCCTCGGCGAACGCGAACCCCGAAGTGACCTACGCGATCATCGACGACTGGGCCGACAACACCGGCGCGAAGGACGACGAGGGCAACGACATCGGCGACGGCGCCACCGACGCCCCCAACATCAAGCCGCTCATGTTCGACACGGTCCAGGCCGCGTACCTCGGCGGCTACGCCGCGGCCGCCTGGTCGGCGCAGGCCGGCGTCAACAAGGTCGGCACGTTCGGCGGCATCCCGATCCCGCCGGTCACCATCTTCATGGACGGCTTCGTCGACGGTGTCGCGAAGTACAACGAAGACAAGGGCGGCGCTGTCGAGACCTACGGCTGGGACGTGGCCGCGCAGCAGGGCTCGATGACCGGTGGCTTCCAGGCCAACGACACCGCCAAGCAGACCGCGCAGGGCATCCTCGACCAGGGCGTCGACGTGATCCTGCCCGTCGGCGGCCCGATCTACCAGAGCGCGCGTGACGCCATCACCGACGGCGGCACCGGCACCGTCATGCTCGGCGTCGACTCCGACCTCGCCGCGGCCGACCCGTCGGTCGCCGACATGGTGCTCGTCTCGATCATGAAGCGCATCGACGAGGCCGTCTACCAGGCCACGCTGGAGGCGTCGACCGGTGACTTCGACGTCACGCCGTACATCGGCACGCTCGAGAACGACGGTGTCGGCCTGTCCGGCTTCGGCTCCTTCGAGGCCGAGCTGCCCGAGGGCCTGACCGACGAGCTCGACGCGCTGCGCGAGCAGATCATCTCGGGCGAGCTCGAGGTGACCTCGCCCAGCTCGCCGTAACGGCAGCACGACGACAGGACGCGGCCGGGTGGACGATTCCACCCGGCCGCGTTCTTCCGGCGTGGCGACGCCGATGGGCCCGCGGCCGGCCGGTCGGACGGCGCCGCCCCCTCCCGGATATATCTGCCGCGGCCTCCTGGATATATATAAGGTGCAGTTATGAAGCTCGAGCTCCGTGGCATCACGAAGCGTTTCGGGTCTCTCGTCGCGAACGACCACATCGATCTCGTGGTCCAGCCCGGTGAGATCCACGCCCTTCTCGGGGAGAACGGCGCCGGCAAGTCCACTCTGATGAACGTGCTCTACGGCCTCTACCAGGCCGACGAGGGGGAGATCCTCCTGGACGACGCCGTCCAGCACTTCCGCGGACCCGGCGACGCGATGAACGCGGGCATCGGCATGGTGCACCAGCACTTCATGCTCATCCCTGTCTTCACCGTCGCTGAGAACGTCATGCTCGGGCACGAAGACACCAAAGCGCTCGGCGCCCTCGACCTCGCCAAGGCGCGCCAGCACGTGCGCGCCGTCGCCGACCGGTTCGGCTTCGAGGTCGACCCCGACGCCCTTGTCGGGGACCTGCCCGTCGGAGTCCAGCAGCGCGTCGAGATCATCAAGGCGCTCTCGCGCGACGCCAAGGTGCTCGTGTTCGACGAGCCCACGGCGGTGCTGACGCCGCAGGAGACCGACGAGCTGATGGCCATCATGCGCCAGCTGCGCGACGAGGGCACGTCGATCGTCTTCATCACCCACAAGCTGCGCGAGGTCCGCGCGGTCGCGGACCGCATCACGGTGATCCGGCTCGGCAAGGTCGTCGGTGAGGCAGCGCCCACCGCATCCAACGCCGAGCTGGCCTCTCTCATGGTCGGACGCGCCGTCGAGCTGACCGTGCACAAAGACCCGCCGAAGCCCGGCGAAGGCGGCCTCGAGGTGCGTGACCTGCGGGTCGTGACCGCCAACGGCACGGTGGTCGTCGACAACGTGAGCTTCGACGTGCGCCCGGGAGAGATCCTGGCCGTCGCAGGCGTGCAGGGCAACGGCCAGACCGAGCTGATCGAGGCGATGGTCGGACTGGCGGACCGCGTGAGCGGCTCGATCGAGCTCGACGGGATCGAGCTCGTGGGCAAGAGCGTGCGCGGCATCCTCGACGAGGGCGTCGGGTTCGTCCCCGAGGACCGCACCGAGGACGGCCTCGTCGGCACCTTCTCGGTGGCGGAGAACCTCATCCTCGACCGCTCCGGCGACACCGCGTTCGTCTCCGGCGGAACGATCCGCCGCGGCGTGCTCGACGACTTCGCCAAGGCGCGCATCACCGAGTACGACATCCGGACGCAAGGCCCCGACGTTCCGGCCGGTACCCTGTCGGGCGGCAACCAGCAGAAGGTCGTCATCGCGCGCGAGATGAGCCGCGAGCTGAAGCTGCTCGTCGCCGCGCAGCCGACACGCGGTGTCGACGTCGGTTCGATCGAGTTCATCCACAAGCGCATCGTCGAGACGCGGGATGCCGGCATCCCCGTCGTCGTCGTCTCCACCGAGCTGGACGAGGTCGCCGCCCTCGCCGACCGCATCGTCGTGATGTACCGCGGCGCGATCGTCGGCATCGTGCCCGGCGACACCGCCCGTGACGTTCTCGGCCTCATGATGGCCGGCGAGAAGCCAGAGGAGGCGGTCGCGTGAGCGGTCAGATCCCCGCCGCGAGCGGCGAACCGCTGAAGGGCCTGCCGCCCGAGCAGCTCCCGAACGTCTCGGGGCCCCTCACGGGCTCGCCCGACCTCCCCGCGCCGACTCCCGATGCGCCCGGCGCCGTCGACGGCGAGGTGCCCCCGCCGCCGCGCCAGAACGTCTTCATCAAGGATCTCCTGCGCAGCAACTGGGTCACGACGGTCCTCGCGATCGTCGTGGCGATGATCGTCGGCGGCATCCTCATGGCGCTCACCGACGAAGAGGTCCAGGAGGCCTCCGGCTACTTCTTCGCGCGCCCCGGCGACACCTTCGTCGCCATCTGGAACGCGGTGTACGGCGGCTATGAGGCGATGTTCCGCGGTGCCGTCTTCAACCCCCGCGCCAACGACTTCGCGACCCAGATCCGGCCGCTCACGAACACGCTCGGATTCGCCGCGCCGCTCATCGCGGCCGGCCTCGGTGTCGCGCTCGCCTTCCGCGTCGGCCTCTTCAACATCGGCGGCCGCGGTCAGATCCTGATCGCGTGCGCGACCGCGGCGCTCCTGACGTTCAACCTGAACCTGCCGATCTTCCTCCAGCTGCCGCTGACGCTCGCCGCGGGAATTGCGGGCGGTGCGATCTGGGGTGGCATCGTCGGTGTGCTGAAGGCCCGCACCGGCGCGCACGAGGTGATCCTCACGATCATGCTCAACTACGTCGCGTTCTACCTCGTGACGTGGATGGTGCGCACCCCCGGCATCCTGCAGCGTCCGGCCGGCGATCAGCCGATCTCGCAGGCGACCCCGGCCAACGCGCAGTTCCCCGAGCTCCTCGGGCCCCGCTTCCCGCTGCTGGACTGGGGTTTCATCATCGTGATCGCAGCCACCGTGTTCGTGTGGTGGCTGGTCGAGCGCTCGAGCCTCGGATTCCGCCTGCGCGCAGTGGGTGAGAACCCGCATGCGGCCCGCGCATCCGGCATCTCGGTGCAGCGGATGTACATCTACGCGATGCTGTTCGCCGGAGGCCTGGCGGGCCTCGCCGGCATGAACCAGATCCAGGGCTCGGTGACCACCGGCTTCGACGGTCTCATCGACGCCGGCATCGGCTTCGACGCCATCACCGTGGCCCTCCTCGGTCGCAGCCGGGCATGGGGCGTGTTCGCGGCCGGCATCCTGTTCGGCGCGCTCAAGGCGGGCTCGTTCACGATGCAGGCGTCGCAGGGCATCCCGGTCGACATCGTGCTCGTCGTGCAGTCGCTGATCGTGCTGTTCATCGCGGCCCCGCCGCTCATCCGCACGATCTTCTTCCTGCCGAAGACCGATGCCGAGAAGGCCGCCAAGGCGAGAGCCAAGGCCGCGAAGAAGGCGGTGTCCGCATGACCACCCTCGCTCCCGCGCCGGCCGCAGGCGGAACGATCCAGCTCGCCACCGTGAAGGTGCGCCACTTCAAGCTGCCCGTCACCCTCGCGATCGCGACGGTGCTGCTCGCCCTGCTCTTCCTGCTGGTGCCGCGCAACGGCGTCAGCACGTTCCGCCTCGGCGACCCCGGATCGTCGATCGCGCTGCCGAACGTGAGCGTTCCGACCGCGCTGACCTGCTGGATCGTGGTCGCGCTGCTGGTCCTGCTCACGCTGTGGGCGTTCTGGGACGCGATCTCGTACCGCCGCACCGGGATCTGGCTGCCGATCGTCTACGGCTTCCTCGCCATCTTCGCGTTCCTGGTGTGGGCCTCGGCGGGCGGCCTGGTGCCGGTCACCGGACTGCTGTTCGGTTCGCTGTCGCTCTCGGTGCCCCTCATCTTCGGTGCGCTGGGAGGTGTCATCGGAGAGCGCGTGGGTGTGGTCAACGTGGCGATCGAGGGGCAGTTCCTCTTCGGCGCGTTCAGTGCCGCACTGCTGGCGAGCATCACGCAGAACCCCTTCGTCGGGCTCATCGGAGCGATGATCGGCGGCGTGCTGGTGGCGTTCGTCCTGGCGGCGTTCTCGATCAAGTACCTCGTCGACCAGGTGATCGTCGGTGTCGTGCTCAACGTTCTCGTCACCGGTCTCACCGGGTTCCTCTATGGTGCGCTGCTCGTTCCGAACGAGGCGGAGCTGAACCGGCCGGTGCGCTTCACGCGCTGGGAGATCCCCGTCCTCAGCGAGATCCCCATCATCGGCCCCGTGCTCTTCAATCAGACCTTCATCGTGTACCTCATGTACGTGACGATCGCGCTGGTCGCGTGGGGCCTGTACCGGACGCGCTGGGGCCTTCGCCTGCGTGCTGTCGGCGAGCACCCGCAGGCCGCCGACACAGTGGGCATCAAGGTCAACACGAGCCGCTTCTGGAACGTCTCGCTCGCCGGCGCGATCGCCGGCATCGGCGGCGCGTACTTCACGCTCGTCTCGGTGGGGCAGTTCACCAAGGAGATGACCGCGGGGCTCGGCTTCATCGCGCTGGCGGCCGTCATCTTCGGTCGCTGGGATCCGATCCGGGCGACGCTCGCCGCGCTGCTCTTCGGCTTCGCCACGAACCTGCAGAACCTCCTGACGGTGCTGCGCACGCCGATCCCCAGTGAGTTCATGCTGATGCTGCCCTACCTTGTGACGATCATCGCCGTCGCCGGTTTCGCCGGTCAGATCCGCGGCCCAGCGGCGGCCGGCAAGCCCTACATAAAGGGTTGACCGTGCCCGCCGCGACCCTGACGAGGGACGGATGCCGAGCCGCGGCATCCGCACCCGCCGCCGCCGACCCTCCGGATACCGGGCCGGTCGGGCGGATGCTCCGACGGGCTCGACGGAACGGCGGCGGACCCCTGTGACGCTTTCCCTCACCGTGAACGGAGCCCTGAAGTGACCGATATCGACTGGGACGAGCTGCGCGCCGCCGCGACCGACGCCATGCAGCGCGCCTACGCGCCCTACTCGCGCTACAAGGTGGGAGCGGCCGCGCTCGTGACCGACGGCCGCATCGTCACGGGCTGCAACGTCGAGAACGCGTCGTACGGCGTGGGGCTCTGCGCCGAATGCGGTCTGGTCAGCGAACTGCAGATGTCGGGCGGGGGAGGCCTCGTGGCCTTCGTGTGCGTCAACGGCCACGGCGACACGATCATGCCGTGCGGCCGCTGCCGGCAGCTGCTCAACGAGTTCGCGATCCCGGGCATGCTGCTCGAGACCGTGTCGGGCATCCGCACGATCGACGAGGTGCTCCCCGACGCGTTCGGGCCCCGCGACCTCGAGGAGGCGGCGCGATGACGGATGCCGCGGTGGAGCCGTTCGACGCGGTCGACGTCATCCGCGCGAAGCGTGACGGCGGCGCGGTGTCCGAGAGCGCGCTGCGCTGGATGGTGGACGCGTATACCCGCGGCTACGTCGCGGACTCCCAGATGGCGGCGTTCGCGATGGCGGTGCTGCTCAACGGCATGGCACGCGACGAGATCCGCGTCATGACCGACGCGATGATCGCGTCGGGGGAGCGGATGAGCTTCTCCGGGCTCGGCAAGCCGACGGTGGACAAGCATTCCACGGGCGGCGTCGGCGACAAGATCACGCTGCCGCTGGCCCCGCTGGTCGCCTCGTTCGGCGTCGCAGTGCCGCAGCTCTCGGGCCGCGGGCTCGGTCACACCGGCGGCACGCTCGACAAGCTCGAGTCGATCCCCGGGTGGCGCGCGGCGCTGTCGAACGACGAGATGTTCGCGCAGCTGCGCGACGTCGGCGCGGTCATCTGCGCCGCCGGCTCGGGGCTCGCGCCCGCCGACAAGAAGCTCTACGCGCTGCGCGATGTCACCGGCACCGTCGAGGCCATCCCGCTGATCGCGTCGAGCATCATGTCGAAGAAGATCGCCGAGGGCACCGACTCGCTCGTCCTCGACGTGAAGTTCGGCTCCGGCGCGTTCATGCGCGACGTCGACAAGGCGCGCGAGCTGGCGCGCACCATGGTGGCGCTCGGCACGGACTCGGGCGTGGCGACGACCGCGCTCCTGACCGACATGAACACGCCTCTCGGTCTCGCCATCGGCAATGCCAACGAGGTGCGCGAGTCTGTCGAGGTGCTCGCCGGCGGCGGCCCCGCCGACGTGGTGGAACTGACGATCGCGCTCGCGCGCGAGATGCTCGCGCTCGCCGGGCAGCCCGACGCGGACGTCGAGGCGGCACTGCAGGACGGCCGTGCGATGGACGCCTGGCGCGCCATGATCCGCGCCCAGGACGGCGACCCGGATGCCGCCCTCCCGGCCCCGAACGAGACCCACACGGTCACGTCGACTCAGGCGGGATACGTCGCCGGCATGGAGGCGCTGCCGTTCGGCATCGCCGCATGGCGTCTGGGTGCCGGCCGCGCGCGTGCGCAGGACCCGGTGCTGCACGCTGCCGGCATCGATCTCCACGTCAAGCCGGGCGACGAGGTCGCGGTCGGACAGCCGCTGTTCACCCTGCTCGGCGAGGATGACTCGCGCTTCGAGCGTGCCCTCGAAGCCGTCGAGGGCGCGTGGCGGATCGGCGCCGAGGCGCCGGCTGCCGCGCCTCTCGTCCTGGAACGCATCACCGCCTAGGCTGGGTCAGTCCCGCGCCGGGGATCCGGTGCGGCGCCGGGTCGCGGCATCCGTCCCACATCCCCACTCGCGATCGCAAACGAGGAGAAATCCATGCCCATCGACCAGCACGGCGACGCCATTCTCGATGGCGTGTCGCTCCGCAGCCTTCCCAAGGTGTCGCTCCACGATCACCTCGACGGCGGTGTGCGGCCGGCGACGATCATCGAGTTGGCGGACGCGATCGGGCTCGACGTGCCGGAGTCCGAGCCGGACGATCTGGCGGACTGGTTCGCAGAGAAGAGCGACTCGGGTTCGCTCGTCGAGTACCTGAAGACCTTCGACCTGACGACCGGCGTGATGCAGACCCGCGAGGGTCTCACGCGCGTCGCGCGCGAGTTCGTCGAGGATCTGGCCGCCGACGGCGTGATCTACGGCGAGGTGCGATGGGCGCCCGAGCAGCACCTGGCCCGCGGGCTGTCGCTCGACGAGGTCGTCGCCGCGGTCCAGCAGGGCATCGAGGAGGGCGAGGATGCCGCGGAGCGTCGCGGGCACGACATCCGCGTCGGGCAGCTCATCACCGCGATGCGCCACACCGACCGATCGCTCGAGATCGCCCGGCTCGCCGTCGAGTGGCGCAACCGTGGGGCGGTCGGCTTCGACATCGCCGGGCCCGAGGACGGCTTCCCGGCCTCGAACCACCGCGACGCCTTCGACTACCTGGCGTCCGAGTTCTTCCCCGCGACCGTGCACGCGGGTGAGGCGGCCGGGCTCGAGTCGATCCGCTCGGCGCTCATCGACGGCCGCGCGCTGCGTCTCGGTCACGGCGTGCGCCTCGCCGAAGACCTCGAGGTGGTGTCGCGCGCGGGCGAGGAGGTGCTGGTGCAGTTCGGCGATCTCGCCCGCTGGGTGCGCGACCGTGAGATCCCGCTGGAGCTGTCGCCGTCGTCGAACCTGCAGACGGGGGCGATCGAGCGCTGGGGCACCACGATGGAGGACCACCCCTTCGACCTGCTGTACCAGCTCGGCTTCTCGGTGACCGTGAACGTCGACAACCGCACGATGAGCCGCACGTCGCTGACGCGCGAGCTGGCGCTGCTCGCCGAGACCTTCGAGTACGGCCTCGACGACCTCGAGACCTTCCAGCTCAACGCCGCGGCCGGCGCCTTCCTCCCCGTGGAGGAGCGCGAGGAGCTCATCGACCTCATCGCCGAGGGCTTCGAGGCCTAGCCGCGCGGCGGCCGGTTCCGGACGGATGCCTCGGTTCGAGGCATCCGCTCTTCCTCCGGTGCGCCCGGTGCGGTGTGGATGGCGGTGTGTGATCCGCTCGTCCTCGCCGCCGGCGTCAGGCAGCTGCGCGTTCCGGGCCCCCGCCATCTGGTGCGGTCCGGACATCGCCGGTTTCGGGGT
>NZ_MWLP01000070.1:0-51676 GCF_010634885.1 Microbacterium sp. B35-04
CGCTCCCTCAACGACCGGGACCCGGTCGTTGAGCGAGCGAAGCGAGACGAAACGCGCCGAACGCGGCTCAGGCGTTCGCGCGATAGACCGTCCGGGCGTAGTCGTGGTACGGCGCGGGAGCGACGGTCGCGCGGATCCGCACCTGGCGGTGGTCGGCGTCGACCGAGTCCTTGCGCGAGACCGGGTCCTCGCCCCACACCACCTCGACCTCGTCGCCGTCGCGCAGCGCCACGTCCAGGGTGGCCAGCGACATGTAGAGCTGGTCGTACGCGACGTAGCCGGCATCCGTCGAGATCCCCACGCGCTCGCCGCCCTTCAGGATCTCGTCCATCTGGTACAGCCCGTAGCGGGCCTTCGGGAAGTCGAGGTACTTGGCCGGGGTGCCGGGCTCGACCTGCGAGCGGACGACCGCCGCGACGTCGTCGGCGTTCCAGATCAGCGTGACCTTGCGGCGGCGCTGGTTCTCGGCGTGCTTCTCGAGCGCCTCGCGCCCGTGGAAGTCGTGGTCGAAGCGCACCGAGCGCCCGAGGCCGATGTCGAACGGCGTCAGGTAGAAGTCGTGGACGTCGCTCGAGTACAGCGAGCCGGCCACCGAGCCGATGCGCGCGGCGGGGAGCCAGGCGCGGTACTCCGCGAAGTCGTCGTCGAACACGGCGGGGAAGGGGGTCGGCACCCAGCCCGACTCCAGCGGCGACGACGAGTACGCCTTGGCTCCGACGCGGCGGATGTCGTGCTCTGCGCCGGCCTCCATGAGGGCGTTCAGGACGATCTCGTTGTCCTCCCACGGTCCGTAGAACTCGAACCCTGGCTGCCCCGCCATGCCGTGGCGGAGCGCCTTGACCGGGCGCCCGGCGATGGTCACGTCGCCGATGTGGAAGAACTTGATCTCGGGCGCCGGCCCGCCGAACACCTTCTCCATGACGAGGTCGGCGTGGGGGCCCTGCAGCTCGTAGCGGTAGAACGTCGGCGGCCCTTGGCGCATGTGCGAGTTCGCCTCGAGGCGGTATCGCACGTCCTTGCCGGCATCCTGAGCCTTCTCGACGTTGAAGCGCACCCAGTCGATGAGGATGTGGTGCCCGATGAGCACGAGACCCTCGGGGCCCTCGGCGTTGTAGAACAGGATGCCGTCGCCGATGAGGTAGCCGTCCTGGTTCACCGAGATGAGCTGCTTCGCGACGCCCGGTCGGAACGTCGAGAAGGTGTTCGGCGAGATCGAGCTCAGGAGCGGGATGAGGTCGGCGCCGTCGAGGAACAGCTGCGTCATGTGGTGCGACTGGTCCATGAGCGCGACCGACGTGTTCCAGGCCCGCTGCTCGTCGCGCCAGTTCGTGAACTCCGGTGCGACCGGGAAGGTGAATGCCGGCCAGTTCTGGTTGCGCAGCAGCTCCACCGCGCTGCCTGCGCGATCGATCGCCTGGGCAAGTGTCTCTGCTGAGTCGTTCGTGGTCATCGTCGACCCTCCTTCGTTGTTGCGGAAGCTGCGGTCAGCGTAAGAGCTCCTCTCGGCGGCTTGTCTTGGCTGTTCCGTTGAACGGAATCGGATGCCGCATCCCCCGGTCGGGCGGGCCAGCATCGAATCGCAGGGTCACGGTTGCGAAACTTCACACCAAAATCGTTGACAATCTTTCCGGGGATCCGTAGTTTTCCCAGCAGGGGAGGACTCGAGTCCCCTTGATGACCACACGCGACGACGCGAAAGGTGGGGCCATGGGCGCTCGGCTCGCAGTCCGCGATGTCAGCCTTCACTTCGGCGGCGTCAAGGTGCTCGAGGACGTGAGCTTCACCGTCGAGCCGGGCCAGATCTTCGGCCTGGTCGGGCCCAACGGCGCCGGCAAGACGTCTCTCTTCAACTGCGTGAGCGGTCACTACCGGCCGAACGCCGGCTCCATCACGATCGACGACGTCGAGGTCGTCGGGTCGTCCCCGGCCACGCTCGCGCGGCAGGGGCTCGCGCGCACATTCCAGCATCCCGCGCTCCAGTTGCGTGAGACCGTGCTCGAGAACGTGCTCCTCGGCGCCCATACGCGCCTTCCCGGCGGTCCGGTGGAGTGGTCGCTGCGGCTGCCGCGCACCGTGCGCGCCGAGAAGGCGCTGCGGCAGGAGGCACTCGACCTGCTGGAGCGCAACGGCCTCGGGTGGGCCGCCAAGATGCGGGCCGACGAGCTGTCGCACGGCCTGCACAAGGGCATCGAGCTCTGCCGCGCGCTGCTCACCCACCCTGGCCTCCTCCTCCTCGACGAACCGGCGGCAGGGCTCCCGCACGCCGAGGTGGAGCAGCTCATCGAGACGGTGCGGCGGGTGCGCGATGAAGACATCACGGTGGTGATCGTCGAGCACAACATGGGGCTCATCTCGGCGCTCACCGACCGTGTCGTGGTGCTCGATCACGGCCGCAAGCTGATGGAGGGCTCGGCCGCGGAGGCGCAGGCCGACCCCCGCGTCATCGAGGCCTACATCGGGAAGGACGCGGTCGATGACGCTGCTTGAACTGGCCGACGTGCGCGCCTTCTACGGCCGCATCCAGGTGCTGGAGGGCGTCTCGCTGACGGTCCCCGACGGCGGCGCGGTCGGCATCCTCGGCGCGAACGGCGCCGGAAAGACCACGACGCTGCGCGCGATCTCGGGCACCGTGCGCTCGACGGGAACGATCCGATTCGACGGCAAGGACCTGCGGGGACTGCGTCCCGACCAAGTCGCCGCACTCGGGATCGCGCACGTGCCGGAGGGGCGCGGCACGCTCGGCGATCTGACGGTGCGGGAGAACCTCAGGGTCGGCGCCTACAAGCGCAAGGACCGCAAGGGCATCGCGTCGGACATGGACTACTGCCTCGACCTGTTCCCGCAGCTGCAGGACCGGATCCGCTCCAACGGCTCAGCGCTCTCGGGCGGCGAGCAGCAGATGCTCGCGATCGCCCGCGCCATCATGTCGAAGCCGCGGCTGCTGCTGCTGGACGAGGCATCCCTCGGTCTCGCTCCCGGCACCGCGAAGAGCGTGTACCAGGCGATCGGCCGGCTGCGCAGTGAATCGGGTATCGCGATGCTCGTGGTCGAGCAGAACGCCAACCTCGCCTTCACTCTCGTCGACAGCGCCACGGTGCTCGAGACCGGGCGGAACGCCCTCACCGGCTCGTCGGCGGAGCTCAAGGGCATGGACGAGATCCGCCGCGCGTACCTGGGAGGCTGACGTGGGCACGTTCATCCAGCTCGTCATCGACGGCCTCTCGACCGGCTCGATCTACGCCGCCCTCGCGCTCGCGATCGTGCTGGTGAACCAGGCGACCGGGCTCATCAACTTCGCGCAGGGCGGCATGGCGGTGCTGTCCGCCTACATCGCGTGGGCGCTGAACGGTCTCGGCATCCCGCTCCTGCTCGCGATCCTCGCAGCCGTCGTCATCTCGTTCTTCCTCGGAGCCGTCATCGAGCGGTATCTCATCCGGCGCTTCGAGCGCGGCGACCCTGACACCGCCGTCGTCGTGACGATCGGCCTGCTCACCTTGATCACGGGGTTCTGCGCCTGGATCTGGACGTACAACAACCGGCTGTTCCCCTCGCTGTTCCCGCTGGAGACCATCCAGATCGCGGGGGCGGTGGTCAGCGTCCGCTCGCTCGGCACCTTCATCGTGATCGTCGCATGCATGCTGCTGCTGCAGGCGCTGTTCCTGGGCACCAAGCTCGGTCTCGCGCTGCGGGCAGTCGCGATCAATCCCGCGTCCGCCGCATTCTCCGGCGTGAACGTCGGCCGCAACCTCATGGTCGGCTGGGGGCTCGCCGCCGTGCTCGGCGCGGTCGCGGGCGTGCTCGTGGCGCCGCAGCTGACCCTGACGCCCGGGATGATGGACTCCGCCCTCGTCTACGCGCTCGCCGCATGCATCCTCGGCGGCCTGTCGAGCCCCGTCGGGGTCGTGGTGGCCGCGTGGCTCATCGGCGTGCTCGAGAACCTCGCCGCCGTCTACGTGCCGTTCATCGGTCACGATCTGAAGATCGCGGTGCCCTTCATCCTGATCTTCGTCGTGCTCTTCCTGCGGCCACAGGGCCTGTTCGGGCGGAAAGCGGTGGTGCGCGTCTGATGGCTGCGAACACGGACCTCTCCAACCGGTCGCCCCTCCTCGAGCGCCCCTGGGTGCGCTGGGCCGTCATCGGCCTCGTCATCGTGCTGATGATCGTGCTGCCGCTGATGCTCCCGGAGTTCGCGAACCAGACGATCGCGCGCATCGGCGTCTTCGCCGTCGCCGTCCTGGGACTCAACGTCGTGATGGGCTACACCGGCCAGGTCTCGCTCGGCCAGATCTTCTTCGTCGGCGTCGGCGCCTACGTCACGGCGTTCGGGGTCAACGCCGACTGGAACATCCTGCTCGTCTTCGTGCTCGCGTGCCTCGTCCCCGCGGTCATCGGCCTGGTCATCGCCCTCGCCGCCGCGCGGCTCGGCGGACTCGCCATCGCCATGGTCACGATCGCGCTGCCGATCATCGGCGTGCCCCTCGCCAAGCGCCTGTCGCACTTCACGGGCGGCTCGCAGGGCACCTCCGCCCGCTTCTCGGGCGCACCGGAGTGGACCGGCCTGTACGACGACCAGTGGCAGCTGTACATCGTCTTCCTCATCGGCGGCATCACCTTCATGCTCACGCGCAACCTCGTGCGGGGCAAGTACGGCAGGGCCTTCGCGATCGTGAAGGGGAACGAGGCGGTCGCCGGGTCGCTGGGCGTGTCGCCATACCGCTATAAGGTGCTCGCGTTCACCATCGCCTCGCTCATCGGCGGCGTGAGCGGCTTCCTCTACATGGTCGTCATCCAGTACACCTCGCCCGAGACGCTGCACTTCGGCCACTCGATCGAGCTGCTCGCGTCGATGGTGATCGGCGGCGCCGGCAGCATCCTCGGCTCGCTCCTCGGGGGCATCTGGTACGTGCTGCTGCCGCAGGTCACCAACCTCATCGACCCGAACATCACCGCCATGCTGCAGGGCGCCATCCTCCTGGTCGTGCTGTTCATCCTGCCCGGCGGCCTGGTCTCGCTCCCGAGCCTGTGGCGGCGACGCGGGCGCGACGCCGGCTCCGGTCGCCCGGGCGGACCCGTCGGCGGTGCCATGCAGGCGGATGCCGCGGCATCCGTCGCCGGAACCTCCACCGTCGGCGACGCACTGGGCGCCCCTTCGAAGCAATCACCACCACCACCTACGACGCAATCACCACCATCACCACCTACGACGCAGTCGTAACACACAGAGAGGCATGACCCATGAGCACGAATCGCAGAAGGATGCGCGTCGCCTCGGTCGTCGCGGGGATCGGCATCGTCGCCGTCCTCGCTGCCGGCTGCGCACGCGGCGGCGGATCGCCGAACGACACCGACGACGGCGGCGGCGCGGAGGCGAGTCCGGGGATCACCGACGACTCGATCACCCTCGGCATCACCACCCCGCTGTCGGGTCCGACCGCCGGCCCGGGAACCTGCACGGTCGCCGGCATCACCGCGTACTTCGGGGCGCGGAACGCCGAGGGCGGAGTCGAGTTCGGTGACGGCAACACCCGCACGGTCGAGATCGAGGCGCTGGACGACGAGTACGACCCGCAGAAGGCCAAGGCCAACTACGACCAGCTCAAGAGCAGCGTCTTCGCTATGACCGCCGGTCTCGGCACGCCCACCAACCGGGCGTGGCTCGACGCGGCGATCGCCGACGAGGTGCCGCAGGTGCTGATCATGACGGGCGACCCGATCTTCAGCAACCAGGAGGAGAGCCCCTGGCAGCTCGGGTTCGTGCCGATCTACCAGAACGAGGGCGAGGCGTTCGGCGAGCTGCTCGCCGGATCGGGCGAAGACCACACGGTCGCGATCCTGTCGCAGAACGACGACTACGGCGAGGGCTACGTCGAGGGCTTCAAGACGGCCATCGAGGGCGCCGACAACATCGAGATCGTCAAGGAGCTCACCTACGAGGCCACCGACGCCTCGGTCGACGCGCAGCTGACCGAGCTGGCCGGCTCGGGCGCCGACGTGTTCTTCAACGCCATGTCGATCACCCCGCTGGTGATCTCGTCGCTGCAGAAGTCGCAGGAGCTCGGCTGGCTGCCGTCGTGGTTCCTGCCGTCGAACACGTCGAGCCCGACCGCCATCCTCGAGCCGGGCGGCGCCGCGGCGTTCCCCGGCGTCTACACGGTGGCGTTCGCGCAGTCGGCGGCCGCGCCGACGTTCGCCGAGAGCGAGGAGGGCGCCGCCTTCCTCGAGCAGCTCGCGGAGTACGCGAACTACCCGGACGTCCCCGCGTTCCCGCACTGCGTCTGGTCGTACCAGATCGGGGCGACGCTCGAGGAGGTGTTCGGCGCCATGACCGAGCCGACGCGCGACAACTTCATGGAGGCGCTGCGCGACGTCTCAGGCTTCACGGCGCCGCTCATGCTCGAGGGCTCCACCGTCGACACGACCGAGGACGGACTGCCCGCCGTCTCGACGGTGCAGGTGCAGAAGTACAACGGCAAGGGCTACGCCCCCGCCGAGAGCTGGGACGAGTGACCTGAGGGGTGCGGAGGGGCGGCCGGAGCATCCGGTCGCCCCTCTGCCGTGCGCCGGTGCGTTTCGTCTCGCTTCGCTCGCTCAACGACCGGAAGCTCGACCCCGGTCGTCGAGCGAGCGAGACGAAACGCGCTCCACCCGGACGAAACACCCTCCACCCGGTCGTTGAGCGAGCGAGGAACGAGCGAGACGAAACGCGCCGAGCGCGGCTCACTCCATGCCGTGGAGCACCTCGACGATGCCGGAGAGGTGGGCGCGGGTCGCGGCCTCGGCGGCGTCGGGGTCTTTGGCGAGGATCGCGTCGATGATCGCGATGTGCTCGGGAGCCGACGTCGTGGCGCGACCGGGGTGGAACGCGAGCCGGAACTGGTGGCGCGCCGACTGGGCGCGCAGCCGCTCGAGCAGCTGCGTGGCGGTGCCGTGGCGGCTGAGATCGCGGATGCGCCGGTCGAGCTCCTGGTTGAGTCGCGAGTACGCCATGAGGTCGCCCGAGCCGATCGCCGCCTCGATCTCGGCGCGCAGCGCCCGGAGCCCGTCGGCGTCGGCGGGAGTGAGATTCTCGGCGGCCTTGCGCGCGCAGAGCGTCTCGAGCCCGATGCGCACCTCGACGATCTCGATCGCCTCGTCGACGGTGATCGCGCGCACGCGCGCGCCGCGGTTCGGCAGGCGCTCGACGAGCCCCTCGCCGGCGAGGTTGAGAAGCGCGGTGCGCACCGAGGCGCGCGAGGCGCCATACCGTTCGCTCAGGTCGGCTTCGATGAGGCGCTGGTGCGGGGCGAACTGCGCCTCGAGGATCGCCTCGCGGATCACCTGCGTCAGATCGGGGCGATCCATCGCGTCGTCGTCACTGCGCACTGCGGCATCCGTCATCTCGCCCACCCCTTCGGCGCCTTTGTCCGTGCTGACACTATCTCTCGACGATCGTCTCATCGGGAAGCATTTCATACGAAATCCGCGCGAAAATCGTCGACAATCTTGATTCACGCCCATGCGAGAGGCACGCTGGGAGCAGGTGTCGACGGGCGCACCCGGCGCCGCCCCGCTGACAACCCGAACGACGTGCCCCGGCGAGAGCCGGAGCAAGGAAGCACGAGCCCCGGCGAGAGCCGGAGCAAGGAAGCACAGAGAGGTGGGCGTTCCATGGGCGAGACCGCGATGGGGACATCGGTTCGGACGGGGCTGTACATCGGCGGTGAGGAGCGGTTCACCGACGACGTGCTGACGATCCCCGACCCCGGCAGGCCCGGAGTGGTCGTCGGCGAGGCGGCTGCGGCATCCGTGTCGGATGTGAAGGATGCCGTCGCCGCGGCGAAGCAGGCCTTCCCGGCGTGGGCGGCGCTCACGCCGCAGGAGCGTGCCGCGAAGATGGCTGAGGCGATCGCGGGCATCGCAGACGACCGCGATGAGGACGCCGCGATCCTGTCGCAGGAGAACGGCAAGGTCCGGATGGAGGCGTGGATCGACGGGCTGGTGTTCGAGATCCGCTGGAACCTCGCCCTCATGCTCGCCGATGAGGTGGATGCCTCCAAGACGCTGCCGCCGGTGCCCGGTGCGATCCCGGTGTCGACCGAGGTGTCGTACCAGCCGCTGGGTGTCGTGACGGTGATCGTGCCGTTCAACTGGCCGATCGCGATCCTGGGTGCCTCTCTGCCGCACGCGCTGCTGGCGGGCAACACCGCGATCGTGAAGCCGCCGCCCTCGGCGCCGCTGGCGACCACGCGGGTCGTGCAGCGGGTCGCCGAGAAGCTGCCGCCGGGCGTGCTGAACGTCGTCACCGGACGCGACCAGGACATGGCCGACCTCATCCAGAACCCCGACGTCGCCAAGGTCTGCTTCACCGGCAGTGTGAACGGCGGCAAGCGGATCATGGAGATGGCGTCCAAGACGCTGACGCGCGTGACGCTCGAGCTGGGCGGCAACGACGCGGCGGTCTTCCTCGACGACGCGATCCTCGACGACGCGCACCTCGACCGGCTCTACGCCGCGATCTACGACACCACCGGCCAGATCTGCATGAACGCCAAGCGCGTCTACGTGCACCGTTCGCGTCTCGACGAGCTCGTCTCGGGGCTGAGCGCACGGCTCGAGCAGGCCAAGCTCGGCCACGGTCTCGACGAGGGGACCACGATGGGGCCGCTGCACCAGCCGGCGCAGAAGGCGTTCGTCGACGAGATCATCCAGGAGGCGAAGGATGCCGGAGCCGACGTCCGCGAGTTCGGCTCACTGCCCGAGGGTGATCTGGCCGACGGCAACTTCGTCCGCCCGGCGATCGTGGTCGACCCGAAGCTCGACCTGCGTGTGGTCACGCAGGAGCAGTTCGGTCCCGTCATCCCGGTGATCCCGTTCGACGACGAGACCGAGGCGGTGCGCCTCGCCAACGACACCTGGGGCGGGCTCTGCGGATCGGTATGGACCGGGTCGCCGGACGCCGCTCAGCGCGTGGGTTCGCAGCTCGAGTGCGGCTACGTCTGGGTCAACGACCACGGCGCCACGCGCCTCGACCTGCGTGCGCCGTTCGGCGGCATGAAGCAGTCGGGCTTCGGCCGCGAGCAGGGCATCGAGGGCGTCCGCGCCTTCCAGGACACCCGTAGCATCGCGACGATCGACCCGGAGGCGCTCGCGTCGATGGCCCACTGACCTGTGGGCGGGCTCAGGAACTGCCAGCGAGACTTCGACGATGTCTTCCCACTCGTCCAGGTGGGCTCATGCTCGGCACGTGCTCCGTCCTCCGCAGCCAACAGCATCACGTCTGTTCGGACGGCGCGATAAGAGGCACGGTGTGCGATTCTTCCGGTTCACGCCGTGAGCACCGACCAAGATGGTTCACCTCACTTTCGGATGAAGATCCTGCGCGGGCGCTCTCCATCCTCGCGGAGCAGGTCAAGCTTCCAGGCCAAGGTCCGCGGCGCTGATCACGGCACCCCCGGGCTCGAGTCCGCGGCGGGGGGTGAACGCCGCCCACATCGAACCGCGCACGTGCCGTTGGAAGACATGCCGGACGAGCGCGGCGCGCGTCATGGGCAGTCGAATGTGACGCAGCCCCTCGAGGAGTCGCGTGAGGCCCTCGCCGAACGCCGGGATGCCGCAGTCGACCGCGTTGATGAAGGCTTGCTCCGCGAGTTCGCGCTCTCCTTTCACAGCTTCATGCTCCGCGCGAAGGATGTACGCGTCGCTCAAGGTGGGAGCAGCCGTGATGATCGCTGAGGCGAGGGCGCCGAGTTCTTCATGGAGCCCCAGGCGGAGCAGCACATATCCGGCGACGACTCCTGCGAAGGGATCCTCGGGCGCTGTTGCCGCCAACTCCTGTGCGAGGCGGTCTGCGACGTCGATGCGTCCGGCGAGCAGCATCCTCTGGAGGTACTCGAGACGCCATAGGTGGCTGACCTCTGACGATGCGCCGTCCGCGATGCTGGGATGGTACTGGTAGAGCCGGATGCGATCGATGTCGATCTGTGCGACAAGCGTGGCCAGCCGCTGTGGCAGCACCGGCACTGCGACGACCATGGGAGCGGCATCGGGGGCCGTGAAGGAGACCCAATGCGGCGCGGCATCCACGCGCAGTACCCTCCCGGCGACGCCGGCCGCCGAGGGTTGGAGTTCAAGCCCTGTCCCGATGACCGGCTCGCCGGCCCTCCAGATCGCCACCTTGACTTGCCGTACTGCGTCGAGGTCCGCGCGCCCATCGCGGCCGACACCGACGGCGAACACCGCGACGCCGGAGCCATTGCGGAGCTCAGCGCGAGCGGTCCCAGCGGCCATGGCCGCCGGCTCGTCTCCGGCTAGGTACTTCGCCAGTCCGGCCGTCACGACCGTGGTGGGGCGCGCCCAAGCAATAGCGTCGTCCCCCATGGTGAGGTAGCCGTCGCGGACGCTTCCGCCCATCGCCGAGGCCAGTTCCTCCACTAACGAGCCCGGCGGTCGAGGCTGAAGCGACACCCGCTCCGACTCGCCGGCGGTCAGCCGGACGAACTCAGCGTCGCGCGTCGCGTCAGGGCCGATGTGCCGGACATAGTAGAACCCGGGCTCCACCTGCGCTGTTTCGCCTGCCCGCTTGACCGCGCGCACCCGACCGGCCTCGTCCACGATCTCGGCCACGGCGAGAGAGTCTTCTGACTCGATCAAGATCGTGGCGCCGGATTGCTGGTGATCGTCCCCAGCGGCCGTATCGAATCCGATCGGCTCGGTAACCGGGGTCCCCTCGGGCTGGGGGAACGACCGCGCCACGGGCTTCTTGCCTCGCGGTAGCAGTTCGACCGTCACGGGCTGGTCTTCGTAGAGCTCGATCGGGGCGGTGGCCGAGCCGGATAGACCCTTCGGGGTAGTGGTCGTTGCCTGAACAGCGTATGTCTTGGGCGGAAGCTGAAATGCTTGGACCTCGCCGGTCACCCCGAGCGCGGACGCAACCGTGGCGCCGAGCGCGTCCAGTACGCTGACCTGAGCTTTCTTGCGCTTCGCTTCGACCGCGAGCCGGACGGTCAGTGTCGCAAGGTCGAAGTGGCCGCTCGGGAACGACACCACCACCGGGTCGCGCTCGCGGCTGGCCACCCCGCGCGTGCCGGTGTCCTGGGGGATCTGTGCTTGGATGTCCGCCTCGGAGATGCCCGCCGGCATCCTCGCCCTCATTCCCCTGTTGATGAACGAGGCGAGGCGCTCCCAGCGCACTTCATAGCAATTGCGTTCCCACGACCAGGCCTTGGCATTCTTGACGCCCGTCAGGCCCTCCAGGAGGACGCCCGTGAACCTGCCGTCCGCCTCCCCCAACCAACCAACCTCTTGAGCGGTATGACCTGGCGCGGTCGCGTAGAGGATGAACTGCTGAGTCGGGGGCGCGCCCGGATCGCGCTTGCGCGGGACCGGCCAGCGTCCGATTTCAAGCTCCCTATTGGCCCACGGGACGTTGCGGCAGGCGTCGATGAACAGGAACTGGTCCGCGAAGGAGGTCGTTTCGAAATACTCGGCGATCGAGCGGACGGACAATGAATGGTCGGGGTGCACCTCGTCGAACCCGGGCAGGACGAGCGCGCTCTCGTCACGATTGGAGACCCGGGCGGTGATGCCGTGGCCCGCGAAGTAGAAGTAGAGCCGCTCCGGCTTCTGGTCTGCCGTGGCCACCACCACCTCGTTGATCGCGGACACGATATTGTCTTTGGTCGCCGGCCGCGCGCGCCTGGCTGGATCTTCAGCTGGATGTGGATCCTTCGATGCCGGGGAGAGCAGCAACCGCACATTGGATGCCGGGACGCCACCACGAACAGTCACCCAATCGCGAAAGTCGCACGCATCGGACACTGCGGCAGACAGCTCCATCTCGGGAGTGCCGTAGTCGTCCGCACCGACGACGATGGCCCAGCGCATGAGCCGAGCTATCCGCAGGACGTGGTCACGGCGTCACCCGATCGTGAAAGGCTTCTGCTGCTCGAACTCTGGATTATCAGCGCCCACCGGGTTGTAGTTCGGTTGCTGGTTCTGCGGCATACGGGCGCGGATGGCCTCACGGAACGCCGGGTACCCGCCCTCCCACGCGCCGTCGTTCCACACCGCCTTCAGGTTCTCGGTGAAGAGCCCGTTGGCAAGACCATCGAGCGACAACTGGTCGTCGCGGCAGCCGGAGATGAGCAGCACGGTGGCCTCCGGTCGGGCTTGCCCGGCACTGGGCACCTGCTTCTGGATGTCGTCGTACAGTTCGGCGTGCGCACGGTAAGTTGCGGCAAGTACGTCTTGCGGCATCGCTCTGTACCGCGGTGACTCGGCGGCCGCCTGCTGCCTCGTCCTGACCACGTTAGGCACTCGGGCGTCGTCACCGATTCTCCTATTTGCAGTACCGCTGTGGCAGCTGTCGGAGAGCACGAAGATGCGCACTCGCGGCGCGAACTTGCCCCAGAGCGCGTAGAGCTCGTCGTCAACGAGCTGCCGGTCGTACGCGACCCAGGTCTCGTCCAGGCGATCCTCTTCACCTTCACCGTTGCGGTCGGGGACTTGCCCCCCGTGGCCGGAGTAAGACAAGAAGAAGGAATCCCCCGGAGCCAGCTCATCCGCGGCTCCGCTGATCGCCGTCTTCATGGCGTCAGCGGTCGCGTCCTGCGTCAGCAGCAGGTGTGCGTCGAAGCCGCAGCTTTCGGCGATCGCCTGCATGTCGTGGGCGTCGAATTCGCACGCGTTGAGCGCGCCGTCCCACCCGTCGTAGTGAGCAGGATCGACGCGATTGAGCCCAATGTGCAACGACAAACCGCTGGCCATTGTGTCCCCCCAAGAACAACAAAACCCCGTTGTCAAGGTAGGCCTGCTGGCTGCTGCGGTCAAGAGTAGGTCCCGTACGACGGCCGCCCATGCGGCTCAGCCTGAGATCGCGAGCTACCACCGGGATAGAGTGCCCCGCAGGAGGATGCCCGTGGTCACTGCAGGTATGGCTGTCCGATATTGAGTGTCGCTGCCATCGCCGCCGTGACGGCGCTTGTCGCCGGCGGGATCACGGTGGGGCTGATCGCGATGCTTCACGTCCTCGAGCCCGAGTATGACCCGTCCTGGCGGATGATCAGCGAGTACTCCGTCGGACGATACGGGTGGGTCATGCGCCTCGCCTTCGTCACGATGGCCATCAGCCCTGCCGCGACGTGCGTCGCCTTGTGGCCGTTCGGCGGCGCGTGGACCATCGGCCTTGCCGCTGTCGCACTGGGCGCGCTCGGTGCCGCGTTCATCGACGCCGATCCGATCATGACTCCGCGTGCTCTGGCCACACCCGTGGGCAGGGCGCACACGGTACTGGGCATTGTGCTCCTCGCCGGCTTTCCCCCTGCCGCGCTGATCGCGGGGGTTGGGGTGACGCCCGCGCTGGGATGGATGCTGGCGATCGCCTCGGTTGTTCCGTGGGCGGGCCTGGTGTGGTTCCTCATCGCCGCTGCTCCCGCCCACGGGCAGGGCGGCTCGCCTGAGATCCGAATCGGTTGGCCGGACAGGTTCTGCCTCCTCGCATACCTGGCATGGGTCGTGCTCGCCGCTATCGGCGTGCTGTCCGTCGTGTGATGCAAAAGGCTGCGTAAGCGTCAGGCTCAAGCCGGATCTGCCAGCCGAGCGGCGGTGGTGAGCACCCGCGGGTCGGGGAAGTCTTCGCAGTACTGATACGAGTAGCCGAACCTGATCACCCCACTCTGCGCGACGATGAACTCGGCGGCGGCACGCCACGGGTCATCGACCATCGGTCGGCCCTCCGCACGTCGAGACTCGGCCAGGCTCTGCCCGAGTTCGCGGGGGTGTGCGAGGTACTCGACCGGGGCATCGAACAGAAGCTGCTCGGGCTGCCAATGGCCGACCCCGTATGCACGGTAGACATCGGCGGTGGGGTCGACGAGCACCCGCACCGTGATGCCGTGCTCGTGGGCGTATTGAGCGGCCTGCGTGGGTTGCCCCTGGCCCACGATGACGACAGCGAGGCCCGCCGCACGGTAATCGCCGAGCTCGGCTTCGAGGCGTCGCGCGCGCTCCATCCCGCACCGGCATCCGAAATGCCGCCAGAAGATCACCAGCGCGGGGCCGGCCGCCCAGCTCTCCGCAAGCTGGCTCTTGGTGCCGGTCGCATCGGCCAGCTCGGCGTCAGGGGCAGTGTCGCCGCGCCCCAGCAGTCGGCTCGGCGGCTCGGTCGGACCGGCCGCGAACCCTGAGAGCCAGCACTCCTCTGCGTGACGGATGAGATCGTCGCCGGCCGGCATGCGAGTCCTCTCCACAGTTCGAATTGAGCCACACGCTACCCCCGCTGGATGTCCCGAACCACCGGTCGCGTTCCCCGAGGATGGGCGCCAGAGCCGGCAAGATCGCCCACACCGGGGTCGTCGATGCTCGTCCAAGCGACCGAGGCGATCCGAACCGGAACCGTAATCCGGGTGTCTGGCGACGCTGCCCGCTGAAGGATCTTGGGCCGGCGCCCACGGGCCGGGAGCATCGCTGCGATCAGGTTGTGTCTCACGATCCTGTTGGAATCAGCACCGTGATGAAGGAAGTCAGAAACGGGGAAAGCACTCCGAGTATGGCGATGGGTCGTCGGACATACGATCGATCGATCCCGATGCGAACCACCAGTCGCTCCCGCGCGGCAGCGCTTGCTTCATCTGGGACTCCGGAGGCGGTGTCAGGTGTCGCTCGGCTGACGAGTTCGAAGCCGGCCTCACGCCAAGCGACGAGCACCGGGATGAGGATGGCGGCGAGGATCACCATGAAGAAGACGCCGTAGCCGAGGACCTCCCACTGTGAGAAGGATTTCGGTGAGACGCCGGCTTCGATCGCGACATTCCTCATGAAGGCGGTGTTGATGACCAACGTCGACAACAGCAGCCCAAGCGCGAGACTGGATCGTTCGATCGCCTTCCAGACGGCGTCGAGTTCCCGGATCGCGGGGCGGAAGCTGCCTGTGCCGTTCGCCTTCACTCCGATCCGCAGTGATTGCACTCTTTCATCCGTGATCCAGAGAAGGAGCAGCCACGGAGCCGCCGCCAGCCAACCGCAGACCATGAGGATACGCACGATCAGGGTCACGCCCGGGTTGAACGATCTACCGCCCAGGGCCGAGGTGAGCAGGGTGAGGAAGACGGTCGCAGCTAGGCCGAGCACCACAAGGAGGACGATCGCGATGAGGAGCCAGCGCACCCCAGGCTTCCAGGGAGCCTCAAGCGCGATCAATTGGCCTAGCCCGCCGATGAACACGAACACCCACGCGACGAGCCCCACCGTCGCCGAAGTCGCCCACACCGCGAACGAGCGACTCGTCGACTCAGGATCACTGAGGATCGCTTCCAGCTGCAGCATCGCGAAGAAGATGAATCCGGCGACGACAACCGTGATCGTCGCCCGAACAACAGGCACCAGGTTCAGTGGAGAGCGTTCCATCGTTCCCTCCGAACGGCCACGAGACGTGTTCGCCGGTACCGGCGCTACGAAGTCGAGACGCGACGCGCTCCGGCGATCAGCGTGCCCTGCAGCCTCCGTACGACGCCCAGATGCTCGATCAGCGTCTCGGTGATGCCGAAGGCGAAGACGTACTCGGCGGAGGTCGTCCAGCCCGGACGACGGATGTCCTCCAGCACGGCCTCGAGCAGACCGGAGTCCACGCTCTTCAAATCCTCGATGGCGACTTTGATCCGCTCTTCGAGCGCATCGATGTCGTGTCCCAACTCGTCCATGACAGTCCCCTTTTCCTGTGGGCCAGCAGTCGCCTGCCTCACTGGAAGAGGGCGCTGTCCGGCCACTGATACGGCGGGAGGAACCCGAGCCGCTGTTGAATCGCACGCGGGAACAGCCGGGATGAGCGCGCTCGCGCCGCCCCTAGATCCGACCGCGCGACGGTCCGTTGCCAGCCAGCTTGGAGATGCCCGTCGGCCTGATCCGCCACGAGACGTCCCCATTCGTTTCCTTGCACGAATGCGGTCCCTGATCGTGCCTGTGCTCGCACGGGGATCCGAACAGGACAAGGGGTAGAAGTCTCAGTCGAGTGGCCAACTAGGCTGGGAGCGCGCTGGGTGGACCCATGGTCAGCTCGGCGCGCGTAGAAGGCGGTCACATTGAAAGCTCGTACCGACATCGTCGTGAGCGACATCCCGAGGCTCGTCGCATGGCGACGGCAGCTTCTCCAAGCCCACGAACGACTTCGTCTCGCACTCAGCACCGCGCAGCTGGCCGCCCGCGATGGTGCGGACGTCGCAGACGCCTCGCGAGACCTCCTGCTCTACTGCCACGGCTTCTGCCTCGCTCTCGACGGCCATCACCGAGGAGAAGACGCGCTGCTGTTCCCCGCCCTCGTCGAGCAGTACCCCGCAGCAACACGCGTGGTCAGCATGCTCCGGCAAGACCACGAAAGGATCGCCTCCCTTCTGACCGGATTCGACAGCGCAGCGCGGTCCGGCGAATCGCCCGCGAGCCTCGCACTTCACTTGGAGGGTCTCGCGGCGATCATGGAGTCACACTTCCGGTTCGAGGAACGAGAGTTGGAACCGCTACTCGACCAGCTCGAGCTTGATGCCGACCCAGCCGTCGTCTTTGGTCCACTATGACCGCGTGACCCCGCGGACCCGCTGGAGCATCACCAACCGTGGCGCCCGCAGCGAGAAGGTTGTCAACGCTCTCCCTGCCACGCTCGCTTAGGGCTTCCTCATAGGGAGGTTCTGTGTGGACTCACCCGGACTGGCGCATTTCGCCTAGGGCCGCATGCCTCGGAGGGCGGTGCGGAGGAGTGCGTCGACATACTCGTCGCTCAGGGGGCCGCTCCGCTGTAGCCAGCGATTGAGAATCGGCCCCCAGATGATGTCGATCGCCACGTCGAGATCGAGGTCGTCCGCGAGCTGCCCCGCCTCTTGCGCCTCGCGCAGACGCTGTCGTTTGGCTTCGCGCAGCGGGGCGTCGAGCTGTCGATGGTAGGCCTCGGCGAGACTCTCATCCTGGGCAAGCTCCGTGGCGAGGGCTCGCATCGGGTCGGAGAGCCGCGGATCATTCAACTCCACGACCGTCGCCCGCAGGACCAGGGTGAGATCAGCCTGGAGATCGCCCGTATCGGGGAGCTGTGGCGTGTCACTGCCGTCTCGCGCGCTGAGGAGGAGGAACGCGTCGAACAGGACGGCCGCCTTCGACGCCCACCACCGGTAGATGGTCTGCTTCCCGACGCCGGCGCGCGATGCGATGCCTTCGATCGTGATGCGGGGATACGGCACTTCCTGCAGCAGATCGAGAGTCGCGTCGAGAACGGCTCGGCGTGCATTCTCGTTACGTCGCGCGGGGTCGGGGCTCGGCATGTCAGCAGTCTATGGCAAGACGAGACGTTGCGTATTGCCAAGACGGAGAACCCGTGTTAGGTTCATACTCTAGCGAGACGAACCGTCTCGTCTCAGCAAGGAGTGATCATGAATCAGTCTTCCCCGACACCGCTCACGTGGTTCATCACCGGCGCGAGTCGAGGCATCGGCCATGCTCTCGCGGCGGCGGCCCTCGACCGTGGCGATCGCGTCGTCGCGACCGCACGAACCGCAAGCGCAGCGACGTTTGCCACACATCACCGTGACCGCGTCCACGCGTTGGATCTGGACGTGACCGACAAAGGGGCAGTCGACCTCGCCGTCGCGGCTGCCGTCGAGCGCTTCGGCGGGCTCGATGTCGTGGTCAACAACGCAGGCAACTTGTCCATGGGCATGGTGGAGGAATTCACCGAGCAGCAGGCGCGAGCACAGTTCGAAGTGAATTTCTTCGGCGCGCTGTGGGTCAGCCAGGCGGTGATGCCGCACCTGCGCGCGCAGGGCTCGGGCCACATCCTCCAGATCTCGAGCGTCGCGGCCCTCGGCGGCTTCCCGAGCACGGGGCTCTACAGCGCGAGCAAGTTCGCCCTCGAGGGGATGAGCGAAGCTCTGGCAGCGGAGGCGGCCGCCTTCGGCGTGAAGGTCACGATTGTGCAGCCTGGCGGCTATTGGACCGATCTGTATTCGAACATCACCGCGACCTGTCCGTCCGAGCCGTACGCGCCGTTGCGGGCCGAACTCGAGCGGCAGTGGGCGGAGGGATCGGTCGACAGCGCGCCTCGTCTGGCTGCGGATGCGATGCTCACCCTGGTGGATAGCGACGCACCACCGCTCCGGTTGCTGCTCGGAAGCATGGTCTATGACCTCGCACAGCAGATAGCTGAGCAGCGCATCGCAACGTGGGCTGCCTGGGAGAACGTCAGCCGGGCTGCCGAACACGCCGTTTCACACTCCGAGGCCGACGGCGCCACACGTGCCGCAACCAGCTGAACCAGACCGTAGCAGGCCGACGGACGAGAAACGCCACCGCTCAGCGAACATCACCCGCAACTGTCGGGAGTGCGCTGACGGACCCGCTGTGGACAGTTGGCTTCTTTGTCGACAACTCTCAGGAAGAGGGTTCTGATGAGTCGCCGCCTGGAGCGATATCCATCAACCATCCGTCGCCGTTGAGGTGGTAGACGATGCGCGTGTGTCGGCGATCGGTTGATCCTTGCCAGAACTCGACCCGCGTGGGCTGGAGGCGCCACAGGGTCCAGTCCTCGGAGGGGACACCCGCCCGCGCCGCTGCGCTGCGCGAAAGAAGGTCTGCCTCGCTCTCTGCTCGCGTCGCACGGACGACACGCCCGCGCACCCGCACGGCACGCACCATCGGCTGCCACCAGAACGTGAGAGCCGCCACCGGGTTCGCGGCAAGCTGTGCACCGCTCCGGCTCGATCCCCGGCCGGCGAAGGCCCACCCGCGGGCGTCGACGTCTTTGAGGATCAGTGTCCTCGCGTCTGGCATCCCATCGGCGCCGATCGTCGACAGTGTCATGGCGAGCGGCTCGGGTACGTCCGCGAGGACCGCGTCATCAAGCCAGTCGACGAACTGTGCAGCAGGATCCGCGCGTAACGCTGCGGTGTCCAGACCTGGCGCCGACCCGGTCAGGCTCGGGATGGCTCGCAACCTGGCCCGGAAGTCATTCGTCACTCGAGGATCATTCCATGACACGAGTCTGCCATTGGCATCCCGGCGAACTGAGGAGTAGAGGACCAAGCCCGCAACGCGACCCGGCCAATCTCCACGGGGCAGAGGAACAGAATCTTCCGGCCCGCGGAGGGAGGGATCCCTCAGCGGGCCGAAACTGACTGGGAGGCAGCTCTGGTTTGAATGAGCGCGGCGGCTCGCTGAATGCTAGGAGCGCGCACCGACTCCGATCTGCATCAGGTCTTCGCCGATGATCAGATCGCCGCTGAAGCCCTGCTTCGCGGCCCGAAGGCGCTTCACGTCGGCATTGCTCGGCGCAATGTGCGACAGAACGAGCGTCTTCACTCCCGCTGGCTCAGCAACGTCTCGACCCACCTGCTCGATGGTGGTGTGCGACACGAGCAGGTGTGCTTTGAGCGCCTGTCCTGCAGGACCTCCGACCACCGCGGCGAGTTGATCTGCGAATGCAGGGTCGATGACCTCGTGGACTAAGTAGTCCGCTCCCTGCGCAAGCTCGATCAGATTGGCGCTCGGTGCGGTGTCGCCCGAGACCACCACCGACCCGTCGGGCGTGTCGAACCGGAAAGCGAATGCAGGCGCGGTGGGCCGATGATCAACGATGGTTGCGGTGATGCGTACTTCACCGTCCTGCCAGATCGCGAATGGTGAAACCCTGGGCGGGATCCCGGCTTCATCCACAGCCCACATGCCGGAGATGTCGATGTCGGTCATGCTGAAGTACGGCCACGGCCCAGGGGCGCCGCTGTCGCGGATGCGGTCGTTGAAGTCTGCTGCGAACGCCTGGTCGAGGTATCCGGTCATTCCCGAGATCCCGGGCGATGGTCGTTCCGGGTTGACGACCGCCGGCGTGGGACGGTTCGGTGGAAACACCCGCGGCAGCGTTTCGCGATCGCCAGGTCCGAAGACGCGGATCGGGTCACTCGTGGCCCCCACGCGGTTGGTCATTCCAGTTGAGTACGTCGCCGGCCACTCTGCCACGTGATCGGAGTGCATGTGGGTGAAGAGGATGCTGCGTACGTTCGTCAATGAGCGACCGCCGAAGCCTTCTCCGGCGAGACCGGCCTTGGTCAATTGCATGTGGGCACCGTGCCCAAGGTCTACCAGGTAGACGGCTCCGTCATACACGACCGCGGTAGAGATACCCGCCCTGCCCTCACTGAGCAGCGTCGGCCCACCTCCGGTCCCCAGAAGCACCAGCTTCGTCCGGAAGCGTGACGTGCTCGTCTGCCCCCCGCCAGTCGCAGCGGCGGCCGGCGTGGCGGCTACCAGAGACAAGCCGCCGACGACCGCCGACGCTCCCATGGTCTGCAGAAATCGGCGCCGTGACGTCTCAGGCAGGCGAGCTATAGCGTGATCAATCACATCGCACATACGGGGATCCTTTGCAGTGAGGGGCGGTGGGTCATGAAGCGCCCGCAAATTGTGGCCCGGCCGATCGTGTCAACGGCGGGCATGGTGCGTACCATCGCGCGTGCACGACGGCTGAGTCGATCACGAGGCAGATGATCGGGACCGCAGAAAGATCGGACGGCGATGTCACGTGTTGCTCCAAGCACGCGCCGCGACTCCGCGGCGCTTTGTTCATTGAACGTCGCACACCGCAAATCAGTGAAGATCTCATCGATGATGGTCGTCATCGACGGCGGTGATGACCGCGAGGCCGTCGGCGTTGTGATCTGAACGGCGTCCTGTCGATGACGGCTGCCCTCGCTGGGCGATCCGCCTGCGCGCTCTGGACAACAGAACTCGGCGTTCCAAGTTCACGTGCGCAGGGCGATGAGGTCGCGTCTTCGGGTAGGGGACTTCGTGGCGGGTCGCCACTTCACCTGCGCGTCCCACCAGTACGGGCCCTTCACATATGGGATGCCGCCGACCATGCGGATCTGCCATCCGCCGGTGTCGATCGTCCGATGATGGAACCAGCAGAGCAAGACCCCGTTGTCGGTGTGTGTGAGGCCGCCGCGGGAGTGCTCTTCGACATGGTGGAGCTCGCACCATTGCGGGGGCACGTGGCAGCCGGGGATGAGGCAGCCGCCGTCGCGGAGGGTGATCGCTTTGCGTTGGTGGTGGTTGAAGATGCGGTCCAGGGTCGTGATCGACACGATCCGCCCGTTCTCGCCCAGCACGACGCGCTGGATGGTGCCGGTGCACGCGATGTGACGTGCGACCGCGAGCGGGACCGGCTGGTCGTCGCCGGGGAGGTGGGCGCGACCGTGGCCGGCGGCGAGGTCTTCCGCCCGCACCGACACGACCAGGGTGGGCGCCGCCCCGCCGAGGGTGGGCAGTTCGCCGGATGCCGCGGCGGCGGTGAGCAGCACCGCGAACGCGTCGTGCTGCCTCTGGGCGTGGCTGCGCTGATCAGCAGCCGACGCCAAGGGCTCCCATGGATCGCGGTCCGGATCCTCGACGAAGCAGGGCCCTGGTGCCGGTGCGCCGTCCACGCGCGGATTGAGAACGCTGTCGAGCCCGAGCTGCAGCTGCGCGGCCAGTTCGGGGAGCAGGCGTCCGCGGAGGGGGACCAGACCGTCGTCGCCGCGACGACCCACCGTGATGCCACGCTTGCGGAGCGCGCGGGTGTCTTCGGGTTCGGCACCGTCCTGGTCGAGGTACGCCGCCCACACCTGCGCCAGGGCGCGCAGCTCATCCGCCGACGCCGGCGGTGCGGCATCCACCCCCTCGCCGCACGCGGCGGAGGCCAACTCAGCGTCGGCGGCGAGCATGCCGGCCCGGCCGGTCTGACAGCCGCGGAACGCGCCGGTGACCGCGATCATCCCGTCGAGCCCGATCTGACCCGCGCTCAGGGCGGCGCGCAGACCCGGAAACTCCGCCGGCAGCACCTCACCGGTGGACAACGCGACAGACTGCTGCACCGCGTTCGCTGCGGCGATCATGTCGGACGCCGTCCGCCCCGAGCCGCGCGTCGCGCGCTGCACGAGTTCGCTCATGTTGCGGCATCCGTACCGCGTCGTGATGCGGTCGGCGTGACCGACGCCACGGTCACGGTCCACGATCACCGCGACCGCCTCGACCATGACCGCTTCGGCAGCACGCCGGATCCGGCCCGCCGTCGCGAGCGCTCCAAGCACGTCGGCGTCGTCGGAGCCCCGCAACCCACCGTCGGCGAACGCCGCCGCGGATACTTTCGCGAGCGCGTCGCCGAGCTCTGTGAGAGCGTCGGCGAGGTTTGTCATACCCTCATTCTGGCGAGGGCCACCGACATTCAAACACCCAGGTCAAAGGCTGAAACCGTGCTGTGGATAACCCGGTGAAGCGACCCGCGAGAGGCGCCTGTGGAGGAACCGAACGGGCCCACCGACGTGTGCGCCGGGTGTGCGCGTTTCGTCTCGCTCGTTCCTCGCTCGCTCAACGACCGGGGCTCAGAACCGCCCTCGCTCGTTCAACGACCGGCGCCCGAAACCGCCCTCGACAAGCTCAACGACCGGGAATCAGGTACCGGTCGCCGACTGGGCCTCCGCGCCCTCCAGGCGGTCGATCAGCTCCAGGCCGCGGCGGGCCCAGGCGATCTCGGCCTGCGCGCGTTCGACGAGGCCCTCGTACGCGAAGCGCTTGTAGGCGATGGTGCGCTCGCGATCGGCATCCGCCGTCACGGCGAGCCGGCGAACGAGCATGGGGTTGGCGATCGCGTCGATGCGCTCCAGCTCGCCCTCCCACTGCGCCAGCTCGCTCTCCCACTGCGCGATGTGGCGCTCCAGGAAGGTGCGGGCCGCCTCGGGCGTGGTCGCCTCGAGGTAGGCCGCCCGCAGGTGCGCGGGGTCGCGCACGCGCTGGTAGTCGAGGGGAGAGGCCATCCAGTCGAAGAAGGCGCGGTTTCCGGCATCCGTCACGTGGTACATGCGGCGCGTGCCGCGCTCGCCGCGCGCCTGCTCTTCGCCCTCGATGAGGCCGAGCTCCTCCATCTTGCGCAGCTCGGGGTAGATCTGGGAGTCGGGCGCGTGCCACACGTGGCCGACGGACTGGTGGAACTGCTTCTGCAGGTCGTACCCCGACAGCGGGCCTACCCGCAGGATCGCCAACAGCGCGTACCGCAGACTCATGCGACTCCCTTCGCCTTCCCGAGGTTAGCGGGGCGGTCCCGGTCGTTGAGCGAGCGAAGCGAGACGAAACGTTCTCAGCCTCCGAGATGGGCGGGCGCGTCTCGTCCCTGCGTTTCGACTCGCAAGCTCGCTCAACGACCACGTCGCTCGCGCGCTCAACGACCGGACGGGTCGTTGGCGTTCGATCTCAGGCGGACTCTTGGTACCCGGTGCGCCAGCCGCCTTGGTAGCTCTGACGGACGACCGTCGAGTACGGCACGGGGGAGACCACCGCGCGCACCTCGAGCTGCTTGTGCGGCTCGACCGACGCCTTCTTCGTGCCGCCGTCGGGCTCGCCCCACACCACCGTCACCTCGGCGCCCTCGGGCACGTCGGGGTTGACCGTGGCGAGCGAGAGCGCGCGCTTCTCGTTGGCGCTGTACCCGGTGAACATCGAGAAGCCGACGACGTCGCCTCCGGCATCCGTCACCGAGTCGTAGTTCGCGGACCCGTAGTTGGCCAGCGGCAGGTCGAAGAACTTGTAGCTGTCGCCCTCGACGTCGAAGAGCGACGCGAAGATCTTCGTGACGTCCTCGGCGTTCCACGCGAGCGTGACCTTGCGGCGCTGCGTCGCCGGGTCGATCTTCTCGAGCGCGTCGCGGCCGATGAAGTCGTGGTCGAACTTCACGAACGAGCCGTAGCCGAGCTCCCACGGCGTGAGGTAGTAGTCCTCGATGTCGTCCGAGACGAACGAGCCCGCGAGCGTGCCCGTGGCCTCGTAGCTGTCGACGCCGAGCCACTCGCGGTAGCCGCGCTCCTCCTCGCCGGAGTAGATCGCGGGCAGAGGCGAGGGGATCCAGCCCGACTCCAGCGTGTTCGACGGGTAGGCGCGCGACCCGACGGGCACCAGCCCGAACTCGGCGCCGGCCTCGACGATGATGTCGCGGACGCGGTGGTGGTCCTCGTAAGGGCCCCAGACCTCGAGGCCGGGGGCGCCTGCCATGCCGTGGCGCAGGGTGCGGACGTTCGCGCCGCCGATCTGCATCTCCGACATGCTGAAGAACTTCAGCTGCTCGAGCGGCCCGCCGTTGAGCTTCTCGATCACCTGCCACGCGGCCGGCCCCTGGATCTGGAACCGGTAGTAGCGCCGGCTCACGGCGTCGCCGTACGGGCGCGAGGGGGAGCGGCGGTCGACGGTGACGTCGAGGTTCGAATAGCCCCCGGTCTCACCGTGGTAGAGCAGCCAGTTCGACGCGGGCGCGCGGCCGACGTACACGTACTCGTCCTCGGCCTCGTGGAAGAGGATGCCGTCGCCGATGACGTGGCCCGACGCGGTCGTCGGCACGTACTGCTTCGCGCGGTTCACGGGGAAGGTCGCCACGGAGTTGATGGCCGTGTCGGAGATCAGCCGGATGGCATCCGAGCCCTTGAGGAACACATTGTCCATGTGGTGCGACTGGTCGTAGAGCACGGCGGTGTCGCGCCACGCCTTCTGCTCCTTGATCCAGTTCTGGAAGTCCGCGGGGACGACCGGATAGATGTACGAGCCGATCTGCGAGTTGCGCAGCATCTCGACGGCGTTGTGGCCGTCGAGCAGCTCCTGCAGATTCTTCGCCATGATGAACCTCTCTGTTCGTGGGGTGTGGTTATGGGGACGGATGCCTCGGGCCGAGCGTTTCGTCTCGCTTCGCTCGCTCGACGACCGGTGGCTAGGTGAACACGATGGTGCTGTTGCCGTGGCGGATCACGCGGTCCTCGGCGTGCCATTGCACCGCCCGTGACAGCACGGCGCGCTCGACGTACGCGCCGCGGGCCTGCAGGTCTCCGGCCGTCATCGCGTGGGTGACGCGCGCGACGTCCTGCTCGATGATCGGGCCCTCGTCGAGGTCGGCGGTGACGTAGTGGCTGGTCGCGCCGATGAGCTTGACGCCCCGCTCCTTGGCCTTGCGGTAGGGAGCGGCGCCGATGAACGCCGGCAGGAACGAGTGGTGGATGTTGATCACCGGCACCCCGACCTCGTCCAGGAACGAGTCGGAGAGGATCTGCATGTACCGGGCCAGCACGACGAAGTCGACGTTGCCCTTCAGCAGCTCGACGATCTTGGCCTCGGCGGCGGACTTGTCGGCGCCCTGCGAGGGCACGTGGAAGAACGGCATGCCGAAGGCCCGGACATCCTCCGCGGTGTTGGTGTGGTTGGAGATGACCATCGGGATCGTCACCGGCAGCTCGCCGCGACGGTGCCGCCAGAGCAGTTCGAGCAGGCAGTGGTCGGATGTGGAGGCGAGGATCGCCATCCGCTTCGGGATGGACTGGTCGGTGACGCGCCACTCGAGCTTCAGCGGCCCGAGGGTCTTGTCGAGGTCGGCCTCGATGTCGGGCAGTGCCGCCTGCAGGTCGGGGCGATGGAACACCACGCGCTGGAAGAACTCGCCGCCCTCGGGGTTGTCGGAGTACTGGTCGAGTGTGACGATGTTCCCGCCGACGCGCGTGACCAGGGCGGTCACGGCGGCGACGATCCCCGGCTGGTCGGGACCGTGCACGGTCAAGCAGGCGTGGTCGCGGTGCGCGTCGAGGTGGGCCGTCATCGGCGCGCTCCGGAGGACTGTGAGGCGACGAACTCCCGCGCCCACTGCGACGTCGCGAGCAGGCCGCCGAACGTGTAGAAGTGCAGCTTCACGTCGCCGGAGCCACCCCCGGTCCCTGAGCCTGTCGAAGGGTCCGTGAGCAGCGCCGCGAGATCGGACACGAAGCGGTCTGGGCCGGCGGTGCCCATGAGGTTGGTGAGCGAGAACCCGTACTTCTTCACGATCATCGCGTTGGCGCCCACGCCGAACCGGCGCGCGAAGCCGATCAGCCGCTTGATGCCGGCCGGTCCGGGCGTGCCGATGCGGATCGGCGCGTCGATGCCGCGGTCGCGGACCTGCCCGATCCACGTCATCACGGGATCGGTGTCGAAGGCGAACTGGGTCAGGATGACGGCATCCAGTCCCTCCTGAGCGAGCGTGAGCGCCTTCTCGTCGAGGTGGCGCCAGAGCAGGTCGGCGGGGATGTCGGGGTGGCCCTCGGGGTAGCCGGCGATCGACACCTCGCGGACGCCGAACTGCTGCAGTACGCCCGATCGGATCACGGTCAGCGCGTCGGGGTACGGGCCCTCGGGCTCGGCGGGGTCGCCGCCGACGGCGAACACGTGCTCGGTCGCGCCGACCTCCTGCAGGCGCCCGAGGAACTCCTCGAGCTCATCCTGCGACTTCAGCCGCCGTGCCGAGATGTGGGGGACGGGCACGAAACCCATCTCCTTGACGGCCTTCGCGGCCGCGACGCGCATCTCGAGGTCCTCATTGCCGAGGAACGTCACGTTGACCTTCGTCCCCTGCGGGATCATGTCGCGTGCCTCTTCGAGACCGGCGAGGTCCTTGCCGGTCATCTCCAGGGAGAAGCCTTCGACGAGAGCCGCCGCGGAGGGCGATGCGGGGGTCCCATGGGCCATGAGGGAGGTCCTTTCCTCTTCCGCGTGCGTCACTGCATCGCGGTATCCAGAGAATACCTATCACCATAGGTAATGGCAATAGGCACGCTGTGCGTGCGCACCCATCCTGCGCGGCGTGGGCCGTGACGCAGGCGGCGATTTCCATTGAGCGGATGCCGACGCCCGAGGTCCGCGCCTAGTTCATGCAATCCGTGACGGGCGTCACAAAAGCATTGACAATCGATTCGGAGTGGCGCACGATGACTGTGTCAGGCACGCCGCGGTGCCGACGCCGACTCCGGTCGGACGGACGCGGTCGCCGGCACCCACAGCACCCGCTCCTGAGAGGCCCGTCAATGAAGAAGAGTCTTGCCACCCTCGGCGTTCTCGCCGCCGCCGCGCTCGCGCTGAGCGGCTGCACCGATTCCGCAGCCGACCCGTCCACCACCGCCACCGATGACGCCGGCGGCGGGGAGCTCACGCCTGTCCGCGTCGCCGCGCTGCCGATCGCCGAGAGCGGCGCCCTCTGGGCCGCCATCGACGAGGGCATCTTCGAAGACCACGGCCTCGAGATCGAGGTCGTCCCCGCGCAGGGCGGAGCCAACGCCATCCCCGCACTGCTGAGCGGCGACATCCAGTTCGCCATCGGCCAGCCGTTCGGTCCCATCCGAGCCGACGCGCAGGATCTCGGCGTCGTGATCGTCGGCAACTACGCCAACAGCCTCGCCGAGGGCGACGACGTCAACGCGGTCGTCGCGCTGGGCGACTCCGGCATCATGCGACCGGCCGACCTCGCCGGCAAGAAGGTCTCGGTGAACACCATCGGCGCCGCCGGAGACCTGACGATCCGCAAGGCGGTCGAGGACGACGGCGGCGACCCGTCGACGATCGAGTTCGTCGAGGTCGCATTCCCCGACGTGCCCGCTCAGCTCGCCGCCGGCACGATGGACGCCGCGTGGGCGCCCGACCCGTTCCGCGGCATGGTGCTCGGCGACGGCGGAGTCTCGGTCGTCGCGCCGTACCAGGCGACGATCCCCGGGCTCTCGGTGCTCACCAACATCACGACGCAGGCGCTCCTCGACGAGGACCCCGAGCTCGTCGCCGACTACTCGGCCGCGATGTCGGAGGCGCTGGAGTGGGCGAGCGAGAACGAGGACGCCGTGCGCGCCGCGATCGCGACCAACCTCGAGATCACCGAGGAGGCCGCTGCCGGCATCACGCTCCCGACCTTCACGTGGGACCTCTCCGACGCCGGCATCGAGGACCTCGGCGCACTGGCGGTCGAGTACGCCTACATCGAGGCCGAGCCCGACTTCGACCGGCTGCTCCAGCAGCAATAGCACGGACGTGAGGGTGATCGGATGCCGCACCTCGCGGCATCCGCTCACCCGCCACGCATCGTCGCGCGAAGCGTCGGGCGCGTGAGCCCCCCTCGCGGCGCAGGCATCCGCTCGCCCCCTCCCTCCCCTCCCTCACCTCGTGGAGCGTCGCACCGACGCCCGCACGACCCGACCGCACCGATCGGAGGTACCGTGACCGCCACCGCTGACGCACCCGCGACCGTCGCCACGACGCCCCACGCCCGGCAGCACCGCACCCTGCGCAAGCTCGTGCTCGGCGTGGCCGGCATCCTCGGGTTCCTGGCGACGTGGCAGCTGCTGCCGACGCTCGGGATCGTGAACCCGGCGTACTTCCCCACGGCGACCGAGACGATCGCGCAGCTGTTCGTGCTCTTCGGCGATCTGGAGTTCTGGCGCAACGTCGGCCGCACGCTGACGTCGTGGGCGCTGGGCCTCGTGATCGCGACGGTGCTCGCCGTCGTGCTCGGCACGGTCATCGGCCTGGTGCCGTTCCTCCGCCGCGCGACCCACACCACGGTGGAGTTCCTGCGGCCGATCCCGTCGGTCGCGCTCATTCCGCTCGCGATCCTCATGTTCGGCTATCAGCTGCAGGCGGCGCTGCTCATCATCGTGTACGCGAGCTTCTGGCAGGTGTTCATCCAGGTGCTCTACGGCGTCGCCGACGTCGACGCGGTCGCCCGCGACACGGCTCGCAGCTTCGGGCTGTCGCGGGGATCGCGGATCGTGAACCTGGTCTTCCCCACCGCGCTGCCGTACCTCATGACGGGCCTCCGGCTCGCCGCGACCGTCGCGCTGATCCTGGCCATCACCGCCGAGATGTTCATCAGCATCCCCGGCCTCGGGCGCGCGATCATGCTGGCTCGAGAGTCGGGGCAGTGGACGACGGTGTATGCCCTCGTCATCGTGACCGGCATGCTGGGCCTCCTCGTCAACCTCATCTTCCGCGCGATCGAGCGCCGGTCGCTGTCCTGGCACCAGTCCATCCGAGGGGAGGAGGTCCTGTGACCCTCTACACGAGCACCGTCGTCACGCCGCGCCGCCCGTCCCGGGTATGGGCGAAGTTCGGCGAGAACACCGCCTACGCGCTCGGGCTGCCCATCCTCCTGCTCGTGGTGTGGGGCATCTGGTCGTCCATCTCGCCCGCCCCGTTCTTCCCGAGCCCGCTCGTCATCGCCGAGGCGTTCGTCGAGACATGGGTGGGGCCGGCGTTCTTCGACGACGTGCTGCCGAGCCTCGGCCGGCTCGCAATCGGCATCGTGCTGGCGGTCGGCCTCGGCATCGCGGCGGGCATCGTCATCGGCCTGGTGCAGTGGCTGCGAGAACTGCTCGAGCCGGTGTTCGAGTTCTTCCGCGCGGTGCCGCCGCCGGTGCTCATCCCGATCGTGGCCGTGCTCGTCGGCGCGAACGACCTCATGAAGGTCGTCGTGATCGTCGCCGGTGCGATCTGGCCCGTGCTGCTGAACACCATCGAGGGCGTGCGTTCGACGGACTCGGTGATGACCGAGACCGCGAGGTCGTTCGCGGTGACCTCGGGTGAGCGGCTGCGGTACCTCGTGCTTCCGGCGGCGAGCCCGCGGATCATGACGGGTGTGCGGCAGTGCCTCTCGATCGCGCTCATCCTGATGGTGATCTCCGAGATGTTCTTCTCGTCCTCGGGCCTCGGCTATCGAATCGTCTTCTTCCAGCGCAACTACCTCATCGCCGAGATGTGGAGCGGCATCGTGCTGCTCGGCCTCATCGGCATCCTGCTCGCCGTGATCTTCGGGTTCGTCGAGCGGCGCGTGCTTCGCTGGTACCACGGAATCAAGGAGGTGGAGCGTGCCTGACGCGCTGCGCAAGAGTGAGCCGCTGCTGAACGTCGAGAAGCTGCGCAAGGTGTACGAGTCGTCGACCGGGAACGTCGAGGCGATCGGCGACATCGGATTCCGGATGGATGCCGGTGAGCTGGTGTGCATCGTCGGCCCGTCGGGGTGCGGCAAGACGACGCTGCTGAAGTGCATCGCCGGGCTGCTGAAGCCCACGTCGGGGGTCATCGAGCTCGGCGGCCGGAAGGTGACCGGCCCCCCGCCCAACATGGCGCTGGTATTCCAGGAGTACGGCCGCAGCCTCTATCCGTGGCTCACCGTCCGCGGGAACGTCGAGCTGCCGCTGAAGCACAAGAAGCTCAGCCGCACCGACCGGGACCGGCTCGTCGACGACGCGCTCACCGCCGTCGGGCTCGAGCACGCGACCAAGAGCTACCCGTGGCAGCTCTCCGGCGGCATGCAGCAGCGCGTCGCCATCGCCCGCGCCGTCGCGTACCAGCCCGAGGTGCTCATCATGGACGAGCCCTTCGCCGCGGTCGACGCGCAGACGCGCGCCGATCTCGAAGACCTGGTGCGCACGCTGCATCGTGAGCGCGGCATGTCGATCCTGTTCGTGACGCACGACATCGACGAGTCGGTGTACCTGGGCGAGCGCGTGATCGTGCTGTCGAAGTCGCCGACCTGGGTGCAGGAAGACCTCGCCATCGACCTCGCGCCCGAGCGCGACCAGATCACGACGCGCGCGCTGCCCCGCTTCACCGAGCTGCGCACCCACGTGTACGAGCAGATCCAGCGCGCGAAGCGCGGCGAGGCCGTGCGCCCGGAGGCCGCATGAGCATCGCGACCGCCAAGGCGGCCGTCGCGATGCCGGGTGTCGCGGCCGTTGAGACGTCGGTGCTCACGCGCAAGCCGCGGCAGCTGCTCTTGGCGTTCTTCGGCGAGTACGTCTGCGACCGGTACTTCGAGCCGCTCCGCGCCAGCGTGCTGATCGGCGCGCTCGAGAGCGCCGGGGTCGCCGCGTCCGCGGTGCGGACCAACCTCGACCGCATGGTGCACAGCGGGCTGCTGGAGCGCCGGCGCCTGGGTCGTGAGATCGGGTTCGTGCTCACCGGGCACGGAAGCGAGGTGCTGCGCGAGGCATCCGGTCGTGTCAACGGCCCCGCGCCGTTCGAACCCCAGGGCGACGGCTGGACTCTTGTCACCTACACGGTTCCCGAGCACTTGCGGGACCTTCGCCATCGCCTCCGTGCGGCGCTGACGTGGTCGGGGTTCGCCGTGCTCCGCGACGGGCTGTGGATCGCACCCGGTGCGGTCGACCTCGCCGCGGCACTGGGAGCGATCATCCCCGACCTGCCGCCGGGATCGGTCAACGCCTTCTCGGCCGCGGAGCTCGACGGGTTCCCCATGGTCGAGGCGGTGCGGGTCGCGTGGGACGTCGAGCGCATCCGCGAGGCGCACGACGAGTTCATCTCGCACTGGGAGCGTGAGGACGCGGCATCCGACCTCCCTCCGCTCACCGCGCGCACGCTGCTGGTCGCCGACTGGCTCGCCCTGCTGCGCGCCGACCCGCGCCTGCCGCGGCCCTACATGGGCGACGACTGGCCGGCCGACCGCTCGGCGGAGCTGTTCACGCAGCGCCACCGCGAGTTCGCCTTCCCCGCGGTGCGGGACTTCGCCGCGCTCGTCGGCTGAGGTCTCGCAGCGCTCGTCGGGCGAGCCGCCGCGCGCCGTCAGGTATTCCGCGGCGCGGGGACGTCCGCATAGGCGGCGAACGTGTGGTGCGACACCAGCTCGGCCAGCTCCGCGGAGTGCGGCTCGAGGAGGCGGCGGAATTCCGCCTCGGCGGCCGGACCGGTCGAGTCGTAGATCATCGAGCAGACGGACAGGGCCCGTTCGAAGGGGAAGTCGTCGCCGACGAGCGGCTCAGGCAGCATCGGATCTGCGTGGCGAAGCTCGCGCCACTCGCGCATGATCGACGTTCGCAGTCGGAGCGCATCACCGTCGTGAGGCGCGCGCTCGTCGTGCGGGTCTCGACGGCGTGGACGTCCGCTCTCCCGGATCTCCGCCGCGATCGGCTCCCACCGGTCGGTGAAGTCCCGATACGCCGCGGCGATGTCGTCAAGGCCGAATGCGTCGCGTGCGACCGCCGTCACGCTTTCGTCGGCCAGATGTGCACCCACGAAGACCGTCAACTGCCCCGCTGACGGTTGGACCGCGAGTTCTCCGACGATCGAGTCCACCTCCGATCGACGATCTCCGGGCCGTATCCAGAGACCGTCGTGGACGTTGCCGAACCCGGTCTGCCGCAGCCGCTCTCGCAGGGTGTTGCGCGTGCCTCGCTGGTCCTCCCTCAGGGAGTACCCGACGACGGTCCATGTGCTGTCCCACGGGCGAGGAATGTGGCTGCGGAAGAGCAGCTCCACATGGGCGTCGACCGACTCCTGGCTCATGGGGGAGACGGAGTAGGAGGTCGTCCTCCCGCTCTTGACGCTGACCAGGAATCCGCGCTTCGCGAGGCGTTGGATCGCCGCACGGGCGCCGGCGGGCGTCACGTCGAAGAGCTCTAGCAACGAGACCAGCGCCGCGGAGGGGATCGGCTCCGCGCGCAGGTGCCAATAGTCGCCCAGGAGCA
The DNA here is from genome assembly GCF_010634885.1 of Microbacterium sp. B35-04. NCBI lineage: Bacteria > Bacillati > Actinomycetota > Actinomycetes > Micrococcales > Microbacteriaceae > Microbacterium > Microbacterium sp. B35-04. The sequence goes on from NZ_MWLP01000070.1 coordinate 32,283, forward strand.
CGATGAGAAGCTGCTGCGAACGGGCGCCCTGCTGGTCGCGTGGAAGCAGATCGTCGGCGGGCCTCATGGAGCGATTGTGCCAGTCAGCCGGTCACGTGACGTTCGCCGGCACGAGAGCGAGCGGAACGGCGCGCGGACCGTACTCGAGCCAGTTCATCATCCGGACTTCGCCGGCCAGCTCGAACGACGTCGTTCGCTCCAGCAGGGCCTGAAGTGCGATGAGCAGCTCGAGCCTGCCCAGCGTGGCGGCGGGGCATCTGTGTGCGCCGCGGCCGAAGGCGAGGTGCGAATTGTTCTTCCGATGCAGGACGAATTCGTCCGGCCGGTCGAAGGCCGCAGCATCCCGGTTCGCTGAAGGGAACACGAGGGCCACCGGTTCGCTCCTGCGCACCATACGTCCGTGCACCACCGTGTCTTCCCTGGGCGTGCGCGCGAAGACCCGGTAGGGGGCGTGGAGGCGCAGGAACTCCTCGATGGCCGCGGGGAGATCCTCCGGGTGGCGTCGCAGGTGCTCTTGCAGGTCACGGTCCTGCGCGAGGTGGACGACGCAGCTGCCGAGCACAGCCTGCGGCGCCCCCATGCCTGCGACGATCATCTGACGGATCGTCGCGATCGCCGTCCGCTCGGTGATGTGGTTCGCGGGATCCATGGCGGCGGCGTGCAGGCTGCCGACGAGGTCGCGCGAAGGGTCAGGATCCACGGCGAGACGCCCGTGATAGACGCGTTCGGCGATGTCGTAGAGCTGGGCGCTGCACTCGGCGATGATGTCGTCGTCCATGTCCTGGATGGCGAATCCGTAGCGCACCCCGATCGCCCGCACGTGCCGCGTGAGCTCGACCGGGACGCCGAGGAACGCCGCGAAGCAGTCGACGACGAAAGGTGCGGCGAAGTCGGCGACGCCGTCGGCATTCCCACGAGCGAGCATGTCGCTCACCAGCTCGTCGGCGCTCGCGCGGAACTTCGTCTCGTGGGTCGCCACGACCGCGCGGCGCATCACCGGATCGATCGCCTCACGATAGGCGGTGTGCTCAGGAGGGTCGAAGTGCAACGGTGGGCGGCGCGCGGATCGCGGGACATGAGGCACGACGTTCTGCACCGATGTGATGAACCGCTCGTCCTGCGCGATGGCGACGACGTCGTCGTACGTCGTCGCTGCCCAGAAGCCACCGAAATCCTCGCTCCAGGGAAATGGATCCCTCCGCCGCAGCTCGGCGTAGTCGCGGTGTGCGCTGCCGAACGTCTCGTCCAGCGCGGGCGACCACTCGCTCGAGCGCTCGGAGCGCGTGCGCGTGTCGGCAGCGGCGGACGCCACGGCGCTCTCGTCCTGCGACGTGAAGCCGAAGGGGCACGTGGCCATCAGATCACCTTCCTGCGCGCCCAGCGCGCAACCGATTCGAGGCTCACGACGACCGCGACGAGCCCGATGAGGATGCCGGCGGTCGTCTGGTAGTGAAGAGTGGCCACCGACTCCTCGAGGAGGAAGCCGATGCCACCCGCACCGACGATGCCGAGCACCGCGGACTCGCGCAGCGCGAGATCGGAGGTGAACAGGCTGTTCCCGATGAAGCTCGGCACGAACTGAGGCCACACACCGCTGACGAACACCTGCACGCGGTTGGCGCCCGTCGCCTCGAGGCTTCGCAGAGGCGCGGGATCGACCTTGACGAGCGAGTCCGTGAAGAACTTCGCCGCGAGCGCGGTGCACGAGATCGCGAGGGCGAGGAAGCCCGCGAACGGTCCGAGGCCGAGTGCGGCGACGAACAGGAGGGCGTAGATGATGTCGGGGACGCCGCGAACGAGCACCATAAGCCCGCGCAGTGCGAGGGACAACGGCTCGAAGCGGATCAGATGACGAGTCGACAGGACGGCGATCACGAGGCCGAAGATCACGCCGAAGGTGGTCGCCGAGATCGCCATGATGACGCTCTCGAAGATCCCGTAGGCGATGTCGAGCGTGAAGACGGGCGGAAAGAACCCCGAGAGCACCGCGAGCGCGTTCTCCCAGATCCGCACCAGTCGAGGGGCGTCGGCGAACAGCTGGGCGAGTGAGAAGAGGAAAAGGGCGAGCGCCGCGACACCGGAGCCCACGCGCAGGATGCGCGAGCGGTTCCATCCCGGCGTTGCCGGCGTGCGTCCGGCTCCGTACAGCTCGGCAGCGGTGTGCTCTTCAGCGTGCTCCGCCAGGGCGCGCTGGGCGAGGTAGGCCACCGACTCGAGCAGGAGCAGCATCACGACGATGACGAGGATGATCCCGAGCGCACGCTGGTAGTCGAGCGATCCGATGGCAGTCTGCAGCGCCACCCCGATGCCTCCTGCGCCGACGAGGCCAAGCACTGCGGAGGCGCGGATGTTGATGTCGAGGCGGTACAGCACGATCGATGTGATGCTCGGCAATGCTCGGCTGAGCGTCGTCGCGACGAAGTTCTGCGACCGGCCCGCTCCCACGGCCGCCACCGCCTCGCGCGGGGTGGGATCCTGCTCTTCGAAGACATCGGCGAACATCTTGCCGATCATTCCGACCGAGTGGAATGCGATGGCCAGCCCGCCGGCCAATGGGCCCAGCCCGACGATCCGCACCAGGATCAGGGCGAATACCAGCGAGGGGACAGCGCGAGTCACGATGATGATGCCGCGCGCCAGCCAGCCGAGGACCCGCGGTCCGGTGAAGTTCCGGGAGGCGACCGCGCCCAGGAAGACCGAGGCGATGGTGGCGAGGCCGGTTCCCGCGATGGCGATCCACAGCGTCTCGAGAGCGAGCGTGACGAGGTTCGCGGGATCGCCGACGGTAGGCGGCGCCATGCGCTGCAGCAGAGCTGCGATGTCTTCCAGCCCGTCGATGAGGGCAGCCGGACGGATGTCGAGCCACCACATGCCGAAGAGCGTGATGGCGAGGTACGCGAGGGGGATACCCACGGTCGCGGCCGACGCGCGGGGACGGCGGGGCTCCGGATGCGCAGGAGCGTTCACCGGGGGGCGGTCGACGGTCAGCGACATGTCAGGCCCGCTTCGCCTGCTCGTACACGGCGCGGATCTGCTCCTCGGTGGTGTCCGCCGTCAGGGCATCGTGGACGAACGCGCCGTTCCTCACTGCAACCACGCGATCCGACACGGCCAGGGCGAGCTCGACCTGGTGCAGGGAGCAGATGACGGTGAAGCCGTCCTCGGCGCTCAGTTTCTTGAGCGTCTGCAGCACCGAGACGCTCGCGTTGGGGTCCAGTGACGCGACTGGTTCGTCCGCGAGCACGAGCTCGGCCTCCTGCATGAGCGTGCGTGCGATGGCCACCCGCTGCTGCTGGCCGCCGGAGAGCGTGTCGCAACGCTGGTAGCGCTCGTCGAGGAGTCCTACACGGTCGAGATTCGCCACCGCGCGCTCGCGCAGTTCCCTGGGGTAGCTCGAGATGCCGTAGCGCGGCATGCGCAGCGAGCCGAGCGCACCCATCAGCACGTTCTCCATCGCGCTCAGTCGCCCGACGAGCCCGAACTGCTGGAACACGAATCCCACGCGGGTGCGAAGTCGCTGGAGAGCGCCTCGGCCGCATGTCGCCGGGTTCACTCCGAGCACCGACAAGGCCCCACCGGTCGGCCGATGGCTGCCGTTGATGAGACGCAGCAGCGTCGACTTCCCCGCGCCGGATGGCCCGACGAGGGCGACGAACTGGCCGGTGGTGACTTCGAGATCGACGCCCTTCAGGACCGTCTTGTCGCCGAAGCGCATGCTGACATCGGTGAGGGCGACACTGACGGTCCCGGCGTCGATCGGAGCGGTCTTCTTGTCGGGCATACCAGCCGCCTTCTGCATCACCGGGACGGTCATCGGGTCATTCCTCGCCGCGGCAGACGTCGGTCTTGAGCGTCTGGCAGATGGCGTTGATCACGTCGTAGTCGGATGAGGTCGCCGGCTCGAACGCGAAGGCTCCCGTTCCGCCCCACTTGCACGCCGTCTCCCCGGTGTACTCCTCACCCCATTCGGCGGGTGCTTCGCGGTTCTGCTCTTCACACAGGCCGGCTTCGAATGCGGTGACGGCGTTGTATTCCGTCACGGCCTCGACGATCTGGTCGCGGAGTTCCTCGCTCAGCCAGCTGCCGACCACGATCGGGGTGCCGGGGATCGGATCCGAGGTCCACACCGTCTCGGTGTCCCCCTCGGCGATGACGCCTCGATCGGGCAGGATCGTCGTCACGAAAGTCTCCGCCACGAAGGCGATGTCGCAGTCCCCGGCAAGCATCTGCGTCACGGCGACGTCGTGCGATCCGACGAACAGCGGGCTGATGTCGGCCTCGGGGTCGATACCCGCCTCGGTCATCGCCGCCGCCGCCGTGAGGTAGCCGGTCGTGGAGGCCGGGTCGGTGAAGCAGACGTTCTTCCCGGCGACATCCTCGATCGACGAGATGGCGGAACCAGGTGCGACGACGCCCACGGAGTTCACCGCGCCGGAACCGGCTTCGGGTGTGCGCTGGTCCTTCGCGATGGGTGCCACGTCCGCGACGTCTGCAGCCAGGTAGTAGGAGAAGGCGCCGTACGTCGCGATGTCGACACGCTCGGCCACCTGCGCTTCAATGACTCCCGCGTTGCTGCTGACCGCTTCGATGCGCGTCGGGATCCCCGTGGTCTCCTCGATGGCAGCGACGACGGGGAGGAAGCTGTTCTCGAGCTCCTCGCTGTCATCGGTGGGAACGACCGCGAAGACGAGCTCGGCGGGCGCATCCGACGCGGCCCCGCCGTCGTCCGGTCGCGCGTTCGGGCTTGCGCCGCATCCCGCCAGGAGCAGCCCGGCTGCCATGACGCTCGCGGCCAGAACCATTGTCTTCTTCATGTCGGCACCTTTCGACTTCGGGAAGACGGCCGCGAAGCTTCGCACCGACACTGGTGAGAAACACATTGAACAACGTCCGTCGTTGGAGGTGTGGTCTATAAACAGAATCACGCATCGTTGCGATTGTCAACGGATCGGTTTGGCAACCGTTGACATCGTCAATCGATCGTGTCAAGGTCAAACCGCTACACATCCCGCTGCGCACGTCACCGCAAGTGTCGTGCGCTCGGTCAACGAAGACCTGATGGTGCGACGCTCGACGGCGAGCCCCGCTCGTGCGTCGCGGGAAGGGAACCATGTCATCACGCTTGATCCGCGTCGGAGTCGGTCTTGCCGCATCCGCCGCTCTGGCATTCGCTGCCGTTCCGGCAGCGGCTGCGCCGCCATCGCAGCCGACGGAGCTCCGCGGCTCGTTGCCCAGCGGCGGCCAGTACGTCCTTCACGAGCCGGAGCGATGGAACGGCACTCTGCTGACGTGGAGCCCGGGGTATGGCGGCGGAGGAGGAACAGCATCCGCCGGCCCCTCGAACGAGGTCGTGTCGTGGCTGACAGGTCAGGGCTACGCGCTCGCCGGCGCCGCGGCCGGGACGGGATGGGCGGTCGAGGACCTCCTCGTGGCGCAGCCGCAGGTAGTGGATGCCGCAACAGCCGTGCTCGGTGAGCCCGAGCACGTCGTCGCCTGGGGGGCTTCGATGGGAGGCCAGGTCTCGGTCGCCCTCCTGGAGCAGCATTCCAGCACCTTCGACGCCGCGCTGCCGCTGTGCGGGTCGATCGCGGGCGCCATTCCGATGCTCAATGGCTCGCTCGACGGCACGTACGCGCTGAAGACCCTTGTCGCCCCCGAGGATGCGCGGCTGGAGCTCGTCAATGTGACGAACGAGCCGGCGCGGCAGGCCGCGTTCAAGGAGGTGCTCGATGCCGCTCAGCAGACGACCGAGGGGCGGGCGCGGATAGCCCTCGCTGCAAGCCTTGCCCAGATGCCGACGTGGTCGCAGACGGGCACCGAGCAGCCGGACAGGCATGACGTCGACGCGCAACAGGAGCAGCTCTACCGCATCTTCATGTGGGGCACGGTCTCGCCCCGGCAGCCGCTGGAACAGCGGGCGGGCGGAAACTTCTCGTGGAACACCGGAGTGGACTACGCCGACGCTCTCCGCGAGTCGGGCAACCTCCAGCTCGTCCGTCAGCTCTATCGCGACGCCGGGCTCTCGCTCGACGAGGATCTCACGGCGCTGAACGCCGGGGTCCGGGTCGCCGCAGATGAGCAGGCCGTCGCGTACATGCAGCAGAACGCCACACCGACCGGCGACATCCACGGTCCTGTCCTGTCTCTTCACGAGACCGGTGACGCCGCACCGGTCGTCGCCCAAGCGGGAACGTACGCGGATCGCGTGCGGGCCCACGGGCAGGCAGCGCTCGTCGAGCAGGCTTTCGTCGACCGCCCGGGCCACTGTGCCTATGCCGATGCGGAGGTGGCGGCGCTGGTCACCGCCCTGCAGGACCGGCTCGATTCCGGCCGATGGCAGAACCTCGCGACCCCCCGCGCCCTCAACGACCGCGCCGATGCCATCGCCGAGAGCGGAGGCCTGGAGCGAGGGGGCACCTTCGCCCGCCATCAGCCGGGCTCGCTGCTGCGACCCGAGCGCGAACCGGACGTCTTCGCGCCACGCCCTGAGGACCCCGTGACGCGGACGGGTGCACTTCCGAACGGTGCTGCCTACACCGCCATCGCCCCCGGCGACTGGAACGGATCGCTCGTCGTCGTGCCGGGGCGTTCCACCGCGGAGTTCGCATCGGCGGAATGGCTGCTGCAGCGCGGCACGGCGGTGATCGGATACGACCTCTCGGACGGTTGGGACCTGGTGCGCGATCGCGACAACGCCAGTGCCGCCGTCGCCCGGTTCACCGAACTCGTCGGCGCACCCGACGATGTCGTGCTCGCCGGACGCTCGCAGGGTGGACTCGTCACTCGGATCGTCGCCGATTCCGCGCCCGCATGGCTCGACGGCGCGGTGCCGATGTGCGGCGGAGGCGCCGGAGCGGTGAGCACATGGAACTACAAGCTCGACACGGCCTTCGTCCTGCGTGAGCTGGTCGACCCGGCGTCCGCGATGCGGATCACCGGGATCGCGGATCTCGAGGCGGAGATCGCAGAGCTGAACGGGCTCGTGGCGAAGGCGGGGGGGAGCGCGGAAGGACGAGCGCGCGCGACTTTCGCGGCGGCGCTGAGCAAGATCCCCGCCGTCGACCCGGCGACAGGTGCGGAGATCACGGACCGCGACGCACGGATCGACCGCTACCTCGTCTACCTGCCGTTCGCGGTCGGCTCTCACGTGCGCGCAGGATACGAAGCCACCGTCAGCGGCACGTTCTCGTGGAACACCGATGTCGACTACGAGCGCGCGCTGCGCGACTCCGGAAGGTGGAGCGAGGTCTCGGCCGCCTACCAGGACGCCGGTCTCTCCCTCGACGATGATCTGCGCACGCTCGCTCGAGCCGACAGGCTGGAGGCGGACCCCGCAGCGGTCGGGTTCGTCGAGCGCACGGCGTCGTTCACGGGCGACCTCACCGTGCCCGTGCTGTCGCTGAGTACGTCCGGCGACGGTGCCGGCTCGACGCAGGATGACGAGGCCTATGCCACAACGGTGCGCGAGGCGGGGGAGCGAGCGCATCTGCGTCAGGCGTTCGTCCAGGCGGAGGGGCATTGCACCTTCAACGCGGCGGAGGAGGCCGCGGCGTTCGAGACGATCTTCACGAGGATCGCCGAGGGCCGCTGGCCCTCCACGTCGCCGGACGCACTGGTCGAACGGGCGGCGGCCATCGACGAGCAGAGCGGCCTCGTGCTGGGTGAGGCCCGCTTCGATGGCCCGCGCCATGGCGGCATCCCGGCTCGGATGTGGGATGCCGACGACTGGGGCTCGTACACCGGATAACGGGCCCCGGACCGCATGCGCGGGGCCCCGGCATCCGTCATCCGGATGCCGGGGCCTGTGGCCCCTTCGAGCTGTTCACGCAGCGCCACCGCGAGTTCGCATTTCCCGCGGTTCGCGATTCCTGCCGGGACAGAGCCGTCAGGTGACGCGGTAGGCGACGTACCGGACGCGGCTCGCCTCACGGATGTACGACGCGACGTACACCGCGCGCTCGAACTCGGGGCGCGTGGCGGACTCCAGCGTGAGCGCGGCACGGAAGTAGTAGGCGTCCGGGTCGACGTCGTCGCCCCGCAGCAGCGCCTCGAGTACCTCTGGGTCGCCGCTGCGCACGCCGCGGGCGCGGACATAGAGCAGCGATCCGTCGTCGCCCCGGGCGCTGTAGCGGCCGTCGATCTCGATGGAGCCGTCCGCCCGCACGGTCTGCCAGTCGGCGCCGCCGGCGAGGATCGTGCCGGTGAAATCGCCGGTGACCGTGCCGCCGACCACCGGGATGATGCGCCGATGGCCGGCGCGCGTCAGGCCGTGGTCCTCGAGCGGACCGAGCTCGGCGACGACCTCGAAGGCCGGTACGAGGGAGGGCACCGGCGGTACGCGCGTCATCGGCTCTCGCCGAACCGTGCCCGCAGGTCGGCCTTGCGCACCTTGCCGGACGCGGTGCGCGGCAGCTCTTCCACCACCACGACGTTCTTCGGCAGTTTGTAGCGGGCGAGCACGCCGTCGAGGTGCGAGCGCACGATCTCGGTGTCGACCTCGGCGCCCTCCTTGAGCGTCACGACGGCCCACGGCACCTCGCCCCAGCGGTCATCGGGCACGCCGACGACGGCCACGCCCGAGATGCCCTCGATGTCGGAGATGAGGTTCTCGACCTCGGCGGGATAGATGTTCTCGCCGCCGGAGATGATCATGTCCTTCAGCCGGTCGGCGATGAAGAGGTAGCCGTCGGCATCGAGGTAGCCGAGGTCGCCTGAGCGGAACCAGTGGTCTTCGGTGAAGGCGGCCGCCGTAGCCTCGGGCTGGCCGTGATAGCCGAGGAAGACGTTGGGGCCCGAGATCTCGATCTCGCCGACGGTGCCGCGCGGCACGACGTCGCCGTGCTCGTCGGTGATGCGCACCTCGGTGAAGAAGTGCGGGAGGCCGACGCTGCCCTGTTTCTGGCGGGTCATCGAGGGTGCCAGCGACGTCGCGCCCGGGGAGGTCTCGGTCATGCCGTAGCCCTGCGAGAACGACAGCCCGCGCTCCTCGTACGCATTGAGGATCCGGGTGGGCACGGCCGATCCTCCGCATGTGAGCTTCTCCAGCGTCGAGATGTCGGTCGCCGCCCAGTCGGGGTGGTCGGCCAGCATCTGGTACGTGGTCGGCACACCGCTCAGCATGGTGATGCCATGGCGTTGGATCTGCGCGAGCGCGCGCCCGGGCTCGAAGCCCTTCTCGAGGACCAGCGTCGCGCCTTTCAGGATCACGGGCAGCGCGCCCATGCCGAGCGAGGCGACGTGGAACAGCGGCGAGATCATGAGCGAGACGTCGGTCGAGACGACGTCGTAGTCGACGATGCAGTTGACGGCGACCCATGTGAGGTTGCCGTGGCTCAGCACGGCGCCCTTCGGACGCCCCGTCGTGCCCGACGTGTAGATGATGGCGGCGGGGTCGTCGAGGCCCACCTCCGCGACCGTGTGGCCGCCCGGGGCGTCGGCCACGAGGCGGGCGAGGCCGGGGTGCTCCGGCAGCCCCTCGCCGGTCACGATGACGTGGGCGATGCGCCCCGCCTCGATGCCGGGCATCGCCCGCTCCAGGAACTCCGGGTCGAGCACGACGGCGCGTGCAGCGGAGTCGACGAGGACGTGCCGCATCTCAGGGCCGGCGAGCCGCGTGTTCAGCGGCACGAAGACGGCGCCCAGCTGTGCCGCGCCGAACATGACCTGCAGGAACTGCGGGCTGTTCTCGCCGATGTAGGCGACGGCGTCGCCATGACGGATGCCGCGACGCCACAGCACTGCGGCGACGTGGTCGGCGGCAGCCGCGAGCATGCGATAGCTCAGCTCTTCGTCGCCGAAGACGACGGCCGTCTTGTCGGGGTCCTTCAGCCGCCGCTTGGCGAGCCAGAACCCGATTCCCTCGTGCATCGTTGCGGAGTCCTCTCCCTCGAGGAAGGTGGTCGTTCGGGCCACGCGGCCCCTGAGCCTTGTCGGGTCCCTGAGCTTGTCCGGTCCCTGAGCTTGTCGAAGGGCGCTTCGACTAGCTCAGCGACCGGGGTTAGGCGTAGAAGCGGTACAGCCCTCGAGCGACGACGGCGGGCTTCTCGCCGCCTTCGATCTCGATCGTCTGGTCGACGGCGAACTGGAAGCCGCCGCGCACCTCGGTGACCTCGGCGATGACCGCGCCGCCGCGCACGCGGGCGCCGACCTTCACCGGCGAGACGAACCGCACCTTGTCGAGGCCGTAGTTCACGCGCGTCGTCACGCCGGTGACGTCGAACAGCTCCGACCAGAACTTCACGGTGAGCGACAGCGTCAGGAACCCGTGGGCGATGGGCCCGCCGAAGGGGCCGTCGACCGCGCGCTCGGGGTCGACGTGGATCCACTGGTGGTCGTCGGTCGCGTCGGCGAAGAGGTTCACGCGGTCCTGCGTGACCTCGAGCCACTCGGTCCAGCCGAGGTCGGTGCCGGCGAGCCCGGCGACGTCGGCGTAGTCGACGGTGGTGGTCATGGGTTCTCCTTCAGTGGGGTGGTGCTTCGACAAGCTCAGCAACCGGTGGGCGGTGCAGCAACCGGTGGGGCGGTTCCGCAACGGGGTGGGCGGCTCGGGCGGCGGGTGGGTCAGGTGAAGGCCGACGCGCCGGTGAGCGCGCGGCCGACGATGAGGGCGTTGATCTCGTGCGTGCCCTCGTACGAGTACACGGCCTCGGCATCGGCGAAGAAGCGGGCGACGTCGTGCTCGAGCAGGATGCCGTTGCCGCCGAGCACCTCGCGCCCGAGGGCGACCGTCTCGCGGGCGAGGCGGGCTGTCTGCATCTTCGCGAGCGCCGAGTTCTCGTCGGCGAACGCGCCGCCGACCTCGGCGGAGCCGTCCTGCTGCAGCGACAGCTGCACGACGAGGGCGAGCGACGCCACGCTGTTGCCGAGCATGCGGGCGAGCTTCTCCTGCACGAGCTGGAAGCCGCCGATCGGCCGGCCGAACTGGTGCCGCTCGCGCACATAGCGCACGACGGCGTCGAGGACGCCTGCCTGGAGCCCGGCGGCGATCCAGGCGACGTCGGCGCGCATGGCCCGCAGGATGCGCGCCACATCCGCCCACCCGTTCACGTTCTGCAGCCGTGACTCTTCGGAGACCTGCACGCCATCGAGCGTGATGAGGGCGTTCTGCATCGGTCGCAGTGAGACCTTGCCGCGGATCGTCTCGAGGAGAACCCCCTCGGCACCGGTGGGGACGAGGAACGCCTTGACGGCGCGGTCGTCGACGTCGCGCGCGAAGACGACCAGCACATCGGATGCCGCAGCCCCGCCGATCCACTTCTTGCGGCCGTCGATCACCCAGCCGTCACCCACGCGCCGGGCGCTGGTGGCGAGTCCACCGGCGATGTCGGAGCCGTGCTCGGGCTCGGTGAGCGCGAACACCCCCTTGAGCTCGAAGCTCCGGACGCGCGGGTCGAGCTCGGCCGCCTGTGCGGGCGAGCCGCCGAGGGCGATCGCCGCCCGGAACAGTCCGGACTGGGCGTTGTAGAGCGTGGCGACCGACACGTCGGTGCGGGCGAGCACATAGTTGCGGAACCCCGAGTAGACGCTCGACGCCGCCTCGGCGGCATCCATCCCCTCCGGCTGCATGAGATCGAGCGGGATGAGCGCGTCGAGCACCTCGGGGGGCATGGTCGCCGTCTCCCACGCGTCGGCGAGGAGCGGGCGGATGTCGCGGTCCAGCGCGGTCTGCAGCCGCCCGAGCGTCGCGCGTGCGGCGTGGCTCAGCCGGGCGGCAGCGATCGCGTACGGGTCGAACCCGAACGTCGCATCCGCCTCGAGCACCGGCATGTCAGCCGCCGAGCCCGAGGAGGCGCACCGCGTTGTCCTTGAGGATGCCGGGCAGCGCCTCGGCCTTGAAGCGCGCGGCGCCCGAAGCGGTCGGCAGCTCGGCATCCCGCAGCCAGCGGTCGGGGGTGAGCAGTGGGAAGTCCGAGCCGAACAGCACGCGGTTCTTGAGGTACGAGTTGGCGGCGCGCACCAGCTGCTCGGGGAAGTACTTCGGGCTCCACCCCGACAGGTCGATCCACGTGTTGTGCTTGTGGGTCGCGACCGACAGGGCCTCGTCCTGCCAGGGCACCGACGGATGCGCCATGATGATCTGCAGCTCCGGGAATCGCGCGGCGACCGGGTCGAGCAGCATCGGGTTGGACAGGCCGAGCAGCAGGCCGCGCCCGCCGGGAAGGCCCGCGCCGATCCCGGTCTGGCCGGTGTGGAAGAGGGCGACGACCCCCGCATCCTGCAGCGCCTCGTAGAGGCGCGAGTGTGCCGCGTCGGAGGGGTCGAACCCTTGCACCGTCGGGTGGAACTTGAAGCCCCGCACGCCGTGGTCTTCGATCAGGCGCCGCGCGTCGTCGACGGCGGTCGGCTTCAGGGGATCGACCGAGCCGAAGGGGATCAGCACGTCGTTGTTGCGGGCGGCTCCCTCGGCGATGTCGGCGCTCGAGATCGGCGAGTGCCCGAAGTTCGTCTCGGCGTCGACCGTGAACACCACGGCCGCCATGTGCCGCTCCCGGTAGTACGCGGCGACGGCGTCGAGGTCGGGGTTCGGCCCGTCGGTGCTGAAGTACTTGGCCGCTGCGTCCCGGAGGTCGTCGGGCAGCGACGAGTGACCGTGATGGTCGACCTCGATGTGCACGTGCACGTCGACCGCGGTGAGCGCGTCGACGTCGATCGCGGGTTCGTAGCGGGTCATGGGCGTTTCGTCTCGCTTCGCTCGCTCAACGACCGGCCGGCGCCGGGCGCTGGAGCTCGTCCGGCAGCGGCGGGAACTTCTCGCCGACCGACTGCAGGTCGCCGGCGGCGTCGGCGAAGCCGGTCGCCAGGTCGTCGTACGACCAGCCGCCCTCGTGGTACGCGGTCGCGACGGCCTCGGGGTGCGACCACACCTGCAGGCGGTCGCCGCCGATGCCGATGGCCTGCCCGGTGACGCCGGCGGCGGCATCCGACGCGAGATAGGCGATGAGCCCCGCGACGTCATCCGACGTGCCGAAGCCGAGGTCGTGGCGGAAGAACGCCGGCATCGGCTCGCCTGCGGCCTCGGCCTCGACGGCGGCGGCGAAGTACGGGACGGTCGCGGTCATCGCGGTCGCGGCGACCGGGATCACGGCGTTGGCGGTGATGCCGGCCTTCTTCAGCTCCAGCGCCCACGTGCGCACCATGCCGACGATGCCGGACTTCGCGGCGGCGTAGTTGGTCTGCCCGAAGTTGCCGCGCTGACCGGTGGGTGAGCCGATGCAGATGATGCGGCCGGGGATCTCGTTGGCGCGCATGTAGGTCGCGGCTTCGCGCACGCAGGTGAAGGTGCCGCGCAGGTGGACGTTGACGACGGTGTCGAAGTCGTCGTCGCTCATCTTCCACAGCACGGTGTCGCGCAGCACGCCCGCGTTGGTGACGAGGATGTCGAGCCGCCCGAACGTGTCGACGGCGGTCTGCACGAGCTGCTTGGCGGTCTCGGTGGGACCGACCGGGGCGACGACGGCGACCGCGCGGCCGCCCTCTGCCTCGATCGAGGCGACGGCCTCGGCGGCGGTGGCCTCGTCGACGTCGTTGATCACGACAGCGGCGCCCTGTCGGGCGAGCTCCTGGGCGTAGGCGAGGCCGAGGCCGCGGCCCGAACCGGTGACGATGGCGACCTTGCCGTCGAGGGGGGCGTGCGAAGACATGCGTGAACTCCTTCGTGTCGGGATCCATTGAAGTCCTAACCGTTGAGAAAGTCAATCATTCCGTTCGTCCATGAAGTGGACTAGCATCGTGGCCATGCAGAAATCCGCCGACGCCGTCGCGCCCGAGGGGCTCCGCTCGTCGGCGCTGACCGACGACGTGAGCTTCCTGCTGGCCCGCGCGAACGCCATCGCGCTCGCCGCGGGCAATGCCGCACTGGCCGAGCATGGACTCAAAGCACGGTCGTACTCGGTGCTCGTCCTCGCGTCGGGCGATGCCCGGCCGTCGCAGCGGGAGCTCGCGGAGTTCCTGCGCCTCGACCCGAGCCAGGTGGTCAGCCTCGTCGACGAGCTGCAGTCCCGCGGCCTCGTCGAGCGTCGGCCGGATCCGTCCGACCGTCGCGCCAACGTCGTCGTGGCCACGGATGCCGGGCGCTCACTCGTCGTGACCGCGCGCGAGTCCGCCCGCGCCGCCGAGGAGCGCGTCCACGGTCAGCTGAGCGCCGAAGATCGCGAGACCCTGGGCGCGCTTCTGCGGGCGCTGGCCTTCCCCGACGAGTAGCCCGGACCTTCGGGGGACGCGAAGTGTGGGAACGCGGCCGGCGTTGCCACGTGTCGTGACCCCCTGACCGACGCGGGGGTCAGGAACGGTCGAGCACGTACCGGTCGCGGCCGGCGAACACGCCGACGACCGTGAGCGCGGCGAGCACCGCGAGCACCAGCGCGAGCGAGGCGATCCAATCGCCGGTGAGGCTGTGGAGCGCGCCGAAGGTGACCGGACCGAGCGCAGCGATCACGTACCCGACCGATTGCGACATGCCCGACAGCGCAGCCGACGCGTCGTGGTCGCGCGCCCGCTGGGCCATCAGCGTCAGCGACATCGCCAGCGTCGCGCCGCCGGTCAGCCCGATGAGCGACGCCCAGAGCAGCACCGTGTCGGGCGCGATCATGAGCCCCGCGACGCCCACGATCGCGAGCGACGGGATGAGCGCCGGCGCCCACCGCTCCAGGCCCCCGCGGAGGATCAGCGGCAGCAGCAGGCAGCCGGCGAGCGAGAACAGCTGGTAGACCATGACGTCGATGCCGGCGACCACCTCGCTGCGGCCGATCGACATCGACAGCGGGGCGAGCCACGTCACGAACATGTAGAACATGGATGCCTGCAGCCCCATGTACACCGCCACGAGCCAGGCGACCGGGTCGGCCCAGATGCCGGTGCGGCCGCGCGGTGCCCCGGCGCGGACATGCACGTGCGCCGCACCACGGTGGGCCCACCACCATCCGGCGATCGCGAAGGGCAGCAGGGCGGCGCCCGTCACGAGGAGGGCGAACCTCCAGCCGGCGGGGTCTCCGGCGAGGGGGATCTGGGAGATCGGAACCACCACGCCCGATGAGACCGCGCCGAGTCCCGCGAGCAGCGCCGTGTAGGCCGCGGTCACCGCAGCGACGTGCGCGGGGAAGTCGCGCTTGACCACGGCGGGCATCAGCACGTTGATGATCGCGATGCCGATGCCGATGATCGCCGTGCCGACCCACAGGCTGACCACCGGTCCGGGAATCGAGCGGACGAGGGTGCCGGCCAGCAGCACGAGGAGCGACCACATCAGCACGCGCGGCTGCCCGAACCGCCGGCTCAGGTCGTGCGCGAGCGGCGAGAACAGCGCCCAGGCGACGAGCGGCACGGCGGCGAGCACACCGAGCGCCGACACCGACATGCCGGTGTCGGCGCCGATCTGGTCGAGCAGCGGGCCGAGGCCCGTGATCGCCGGCCGCATGTTCGCCGCGACCAGGCAGACGGCCACGAGCAGCATCGTGACCGACGCCGCACGCGACGGCTCGGGCGGTGCGGTCCGCGACGATGAGGCCATAGGGCTCGGACTATAGCCGAGCGGCGGCTGCGGCATCCGTTGATTCCCGATGAGCGGCAGTGGCGAGGGCGCGTCCGTCGGTCGAAAAGTCGGGCCGGTGATCCGACACGCCGCGACGTATCGGCGTTCGTCGGCGAGTCTTGGTGACGGACCCGACTTTTCGCACCCTGGCGACGAGTGGTACGAGCCGTGAACCACTCGGCAGCGGGCGAGGCGTCAAGCCAGGCCCTCGAGCGGCCACCCGGTGTAGGCCTCGGCGAGGAAGCGGCGGCCTGCCTCGGACTCGACCACGGAGCGCAGCTCGCCGAGCTGACGGAGGCGGTCGAAGTCCGACGCGTCGGGCGCCACATGAAGCATGTTCGTCATCCACCACGAGAAGTGCTGCGCTTTCCAGATGCGGTGCAGGGCCGTCTCGGGGAACGCCTCGATGAGCCGGTCGTCGTCCTCGAGCAGCAGCGCCCGCAGCGCGCGCTCGAGCACCAGCACGTCGGCGACGGCCAGGTTCATGCCCTTGGCGCCGGTGGGCGGCACGGTGTGAGCGGCGTCCCCGATGAGCGCGACCCGCCCGCGCAGCAGCTCGTGGGCGACGAAGCTGCGGAAGCGCAGCACATCGCGCTGGAAGATCGGGCCCTCCTTCAGCGTGGTGCCGGGCACGCGCGACTGCAGCTCGTCCCACAGCTGCTCCTCGCTGAAGGCGCCGGGATCGGCATCCGGGTCGCACTGGAAGTACATGCGCTGCACCGTCGCGCTCCGCTGACTGATGAGCGCGAAGCCGTTCGGCGAGTTGCTGTAGATCAGCTCGTCGGCGCTCGGCGGCGCCTCGCACAGGATGCCGAACCACGCGAACGGGTACTCGCGGAAGTAGCCGCCGGTGTGCGAGCCGGTGACCGCCTCGCGCACGACGCTGCGCGAGCCGTCGGCGCCGACGACGAAGTCGGCCTCGATCTCGAGCGGCGAGCC
The DNA here is from genome assembly GCF_010634885.1 of Microbacterium sp. B35-04. Classification (NCBI taxonomy): domain Bacteria; kingdom Bacillati; phylum Actinomycetota; class Actinomycetes; order Micrococcales; family Microbacteriaceae; genus Microbacterium; species Microbacterium sp. B35-04. Next base: position 48,748 of record NZ_MWLP01000070.1, read on the forward strand.
GTCGGCGTCGGTCGCGATGAGGCGGGGGCGATCGGATGCCGCATCCTCGACCCGTACCGCGGTCACGCCGAAGCGGAGGTCCTGGCCCTTGCCGAGGCGCACGGCGATGAGGTCTTTGAGCACCTCGTGCTGCGGGTACAGCCACACTCCCCGGCCGACGAGCTCGGCGAAGTCGATGCGGTGGCCCGCGCCGGCGAAGCGCAGCTCGATGCCGTCGTGGCGGTTGCCGACGGTGCGCACGCGGCTGGAAGCGCCGGACTGGTCGAGGATCTCGACCGTGCCCTGCTCGAGGATGCCGGCGCGGATCGTGGTCTCGATCTCGTCGCGCGAGCGCTGGTCGATCACCACGGACTCGATGCCGGCGATCCCCAGCAGGTGCGAGAGCAGGAGGCCGGCGGGCCCGGCGCCGACGATGGCGACGCGGGTGCGGATCGTGGACATGACGTCTCCTTCGACGAGCACAGGGTGTGGGATGCTGCGGCCCAGTGTGCCGCTGTCGGGCCGGCGTTGCGCGGGATTCCCGTTCATCGGGCGGAGGTGGTCGATCCGCGGCGACGACCTCAAATGAGGACGTGGGCCCAATTGAGGAGCCTCGTCGCCGTTTCGTCCCTCATCTCCGCACGTTTCCTCAACTGAGGACGCGCCACGCGCTTCCTCGATCCCCTCCGCTGGTGACGGGCTCAGCGGCGGTCGGCGCGGAGCGCGGCCTCGATGCCGGCCGCTGCTTCGCGCAGGGCCGCGATGGCGGCATCCGGGTCGGTCTCCCGAGGGAGCACGACCGACAGCGCGGCGACCACCTCGCCGGCGTCGCGGATCGGCACGGCGACACCGGTCGAGACGGCTTCGATCGAGCCCGAGGCGACCACCACACCGGTGCGGCGCACCTCGGCGAGCAGGCGGCGGAGACGTGCGGCATCCGTCACGGTCTCGGGAGCCAATGCCCGCAGCGGGCCGGTCAGCACCCGCTCGCGGAGGGGCGACGGGGCATGCGCGAGCAGCACGAGGCCCGACGACGACGCGTGCAGCGGCAGACGGCCGGCGATGCGCGTGATGTTGGCCCCGGCGTCGGGGTGGGAGAGGCGCTCGAGGAACAGCGCCTCGTCCTGCTCGAGCACCGCGAGCTGCGTGTGCTCGCGGATGCGGGCCTGCACCTGCTCCATGTGGGGGAGCGCCGCCTGGCGAAGGCGCAGCGCGGTCGAACCGCGCAGGGCGAGCTCCCACAGGCGCAGACCCAGGTGGACGCGGCGGTCCTCGTCGCGCTCCAGGAGCCCCGCGTCGACGAGCTCGTCGACGATGCGGTGCGCCGTCGACGAGGGCAGCCCCGCGCGGCGGCCGATCTCGGCGGCCGACTGCATCGAGCGCTCGGCCGTGAACGTCTCGAGCACGCGGACGATGCGGTCGGTCATCGAGTCGCCGGAGGGCGAGTTGGCCATGCGCCCACTCTGCCATCGAGGTGCGCGCGGCGTTTCGTCTCGCTCGTTCCTCGCTCGCTCAACGACCGGTACCCAGGTTCGCGGTCGTTGAGGGAGGAGCGCCAGCGACGAGACGAAACGCCCCGAGCCTCGCTGCTGCGCGGGGTGCGTGCGTTTCGTCTCGCTCGCTCCGCGACCGGTACCGGTGTCCCGGTCGTTGAGCGAGGGAGCGCCAGCGACCGAGACGAAACGCCTCGAGCCGAACGGATACGCCGGGTGCAGGCGTTTCGTCTCGCTCGTTCCTCGCTCGCTCAACGACCGGGAGTGGGGTGGCGTCCAGTCGGACCGAGCTCCCCGGACGACCGGGAGGAGCCCTCGGTTCGCCCCGAGCATCGTCGACCGCGGCCGCGGAGTAACGTCGGGCGGGGGAGGATCCATGGCGGACGGCGAGGGCGTGCTCGAGCGCACGCTGCGCGTGCTCGGGTGCTTCACCGACGACGAGCCGGCCGTCACCGCCGCCACGCTCGCGGCCCGCACGGGGCTCGCGATGTCGACGCTGCACCGGCTGCTCGCCACCCTCGTGACGCAGGGGCTGCTGACGCGAGGCCCCGGCCACACGTACGCCATCGGTCCGCGGCTGTGGGAGCTCGGCGAGCTCTCGCCGCTGTCGCTGCGGCTCCGCGAGACGGCACTGCCCCACATGGTGCGTCTGTATGAGGCGACCGGCGAGAACGTGCACCTCGCCGTGCTCGATGGCGCCACCCCTGAGACCACGAGCGCGCTGTACGTCGGGCGCCTGACCGGACGCCAGTCGATCCCGACTCTCAGCCGCATGGGCGGGCGCGGGCCGCTGCACGTGACGGGCGTCGGCAAGGCCCTGCTCGCGACGCGCGACGAGAGCTGGCTGCGGCAGTACTTCCGGGCGCCGCTCGAGCGCGAGACCGTGAACTCGATCACGACCGAGCCCGAACTGCGCGCCGACATCGCCCGCACCCGCGCGCTCGGCTACGCCACGACCCGCGAGGAGATGACCCTCGGCAACGTCTCGGTCGCCGCCGCGCTGCCCCGCGTCGACGGCCTGCCGCCCACCGCGCTCGGCCTGGTCGTGCACCTCGAGCGCGCCGACGAGCGCCGGCTTGGTCCGCTCGTGGTGCAGGCCGCGAAGGACCTCCACCACGACCTCCGACACAACTGAGCGGGACCGATGCCGCGGCCGCGGCATCCGTCCGGCATGCCGTACCGCGGTCGCCCCGGTATGGGGCGCATGCCGTGCGTTCGGGGCGCGCGTTTCGCGCCCCGAACGGACGATTCGCGCCCCAAACCCCGATGGAAGAGGGATGCCGCGAGCCGCGGCATCCGTCATTCCCACTGGGTGGGAATCTGCCACGCGCACCCGACCCGGCGGTGCGAACCTGGGACCACCCGAGTCGTCGAAGGAGACCTCATGACCGCGACCCAGCCCGATCCCCGGGACGAGGAGGCGTTCTCGTCATCGGTGGTGCTCGAGCAGCACGCCG
>NZ_MWLP01000071.1:0-29732 GCF_010634885.1 Microbacterium sp. B35-04
TGGTGGCCCGACTTGCTGCCGTAGAAGACGACCTTCCGCTCCTCGCCGTCCACCGTGATGTCGGCCAGTGTCGGCGGGTGGGCGTTGTCCATGTCCCACACGTCGTGATGGATCGACTGGTAGTGCCACTTGTAGGCGCCGGTTGCGGCGTCCACCGCCACGATCGTGCTCGAGAACAGGTTGTCGCCCGGCCGGAGCGACCCGTCCTGCGACGTGTTGCAGCTGCGGGCGTTGCCGAAGGTCATGTAGTACATGCCCAGCTCGGGGTCGACCGCGCCGTGCATCCACGATGTCGCGCCGCCCTCCTCGGAGCAGTCGGTGCCGTCCGGGAGCACCGGCCCCCACGTCTCGGACGGGTCGAACGTGATGCCGTCCACGCCGGTGTACTGCTCGCCGCGCGGCGGTCCGCCGAAGAAGTGCCACCGGTACGATCCGTCGCTCGCATCCAGTGCGACGACGGCGCCGCGGTCGCCGTCCGCGGCGTGCGCGTAGACGATGCCGTCGTAGTAGACGGTCGCGACCTTGCCGACGCGTCCGAGATCCTCACCGTCGGCGCCGGTCGGCTGCGCCGCCCACACCTCTGCGCCGGTGGCCTGGTCCAGCGCGACGACGCGGTTGCCGCCCGCCAGCGTGAAGATCTTGCCGTCACCGGCCGAGACGCCGCGGCGCGTGCCCGACAGCCCGTAGACGGTGTTCTCCCACTTCCAGACGGGCTCGCCGCTCGCACCGTCGACGGCGATCACCCCGCCGCTCGGAGTGTCGAGGTAGATGACGCCGTCGACGACGATCGGGGTCGTCTGCTGCCCGGTGTCGTCGCTGGCCGGCGCGACCGCCGACACGTGCGTGCGCCAGGTCGGCGCGAGCTCTCCGAGGTTCTCCCGCGTGATCTGCGTGAGGCCGGAGTAGTGCTGGTTGCCGAGGTTGCCCCCGACCGTGGGCATGTCGGCACCGGTGGGTTCGAGACCTGTCAGCCCTGCCGGCGGGACCGGCTCGGCCGGTCTGGTCAGTCCGTAGGCGGGTGAGGCCGCGACCGCGAGCACTGCCACCAGTGCCCCGATTCCCGCAGCCGCCACCTTCGTGGTCAGTCGTTTGCGCATCCCTTGCTCCTTGATCGTCTTCGATCCGGCGCCGGGTGGCGCGTGCCCGCCGGCGCCCCTGTGGGGAATGCCGTCCGGCTGCCGACCCTGGGGGATCGGCCGCACCGGCCAGCGCTCGGACGCTAAACCCCGGGCCGAGGAGGCGGCAACCGTGCGACCCATCGAGTGGTACAACCCCCGGCTCCGGCTCGGGTGAGAGGCCCCTGCCGCCGAGGGCTTTCTGCCCAGTGGGACACTCGTTGTCTGCGGCGACGTCGTCTGCCTACCATGCGGCGTCGGCATCAATGCCCATGGACGGAGTCGTCATGGCCGCTTCAGCAGCATCCACCCCCCTGTCAACCGCGCAGCAGGAAGAGCTCGACGCGGTCTTCGACCGGGCGCGGGCGGCACTCGCCGTCATCGAGACCTACGATCAGGATCGCGTCGATCGCCTGATCCGTGCCGTCGCGTGGGCGGTGGCGAATCGCTCGTCGTTCCACCGGCTGGTGGGGATGGGCATCGAGGAGTCCGGCCTCGGCGACTTCGACAGCCGCATGAACAAGCGGATGAAGATCCGCGGCGTCCTTCGCGACGCGTTGCGCAGTCCCTCGGTGGGCATCATCGAGGAGGACCGCGAGAAGGGGCTCGTCAAGTACGGCAAGCCGGTCGGCGTGATCGGCTGCGTCGTCCCGACGACGAACCCCGACCTCACGCCCGCCGGCAACGCGATCTATGCGATCAAGGCGCGCGACGTCGTGGTGTTCTCGCCGCACCCGCGTTCGAAGCACACGACGTTCGAGACGGTCCGGCTGATGCGCGAGGCGCTCGAGGCGGAGGGTGCTCCCGCCGACATCCTGCAGTGCATCACACTGCCGAGCCTCGCCGCCTCGCAGGAGATCATGCGCCGCTCCGACCTCGTCATCGCCACCGGCGGCCAGGGACTCGTCCGCGCGGCGTACAGTTCGGGAACCCCGGCGTACGGCGTGGGCGCGGGCAACGCGACCGAGTTCGTCGACGAGACCGCCGACCTCCGCGAGACCGCGCGCAACTGCATGCTCTCGAAGACCTCGGACTTCGGCTCGGGCTGTTCCGCCGACGGCAACGTGCTGGTGCCCGCGTCCCGGTACCGCGAGATGATCGAGGCGCTTCGGGCCGAAGGCGGGTATCTTGCGACCGCCGGGCAGCGGGCCGCACTGCAGGCTGTGATGTGGGATGCCGAGGGCCACCGGCTCGCCGACACGGTGGCGATCTCGCCTCAGCAGCTCGCGCGGGCCGCGGGATTCGACATCCCGTCGGAGAGCCGGTTCATCGTGGTCGAGGGAGACGGGATCGCCGAGGACCGGCAGTTCTGCAAGGAGAAGCTGACCACCCTGATGGCGGTCCACGCGTACGAGGGTGGCTTCGAGGACGGCGTCGAGCTCGCCAAGCGGCTCTACGAGATCGGCGGCAAGGGCCACTCGTGCGGCATCGCGTCGACCGACGATGCGCACATCGACTACTTCGCACGGCACATGCCCGTCTCGCGCATCATGGTGCGGCAGCCGAACTCGAAGGCGAACGCCGGGTCGTTCACGAACGGGATGCCGATGACCTCGTCGATGGGATGCGGCACCTGGGGCGGCAACATCACGTCCGAGAACGTGTCGCTCCGTCACTACCTGAACACGACGTGGGTCTCGCGCACGATCGAGGAGGATCGGCCTACCGACGAGGAGCTGTTCGGCGAGTTCTACGACCCCGCACTGGAATCGGCCGAGGCTGCGGCGGCCACGCCATGAGCGCCGCCGAAGACCGCGGCCCCGAGAGCGGGATGTCAGCCGAGGAGCTCGTGGACGAGGCGCGGCGATGGTGGCAGACCGACATTATCGACATCCATCCCGGCGAGATCGCGCTGCGCGGCTACCCGATCGAACAGCTCATCGGCAACGTCGGATTCGTCGAGACGATCTGGCTCATGCTGCGGGGCGAACTGCCCTCGCGGGCGCAGGCGACGCTGCTCGAGTCCGCCCTGGTGGCCTCCGTCGACCACGGACCGCAGGCTCCGTCGATCGCGATCGCCCGAATGGCGACGACGTGCGGCGTGCCGGTGAACGGCGCCATGGCGTCGGCGATCAACGTGCTCGACGACATCCACGGCGGCCCGGGGCAGCAGTGCATGGAGCTGTACCTCGAGATCGACGCCGAGTGCGAGCAGGGGCAGGAGCTCGAAGAAGCCGTCCGCCTCGTCCTGGAGCGCCGGCGGGATGCGGGCGTGACCTACATCCCCGGATTCGGGCACCGGTTCCATCCGCTCGACCCGCGCACCCCCCGGCTGCTGTCGCTGGTCGACGCCGCGGCGGCGGACGGCACGGTGAGCGGACGGTTCGCGACGATCGGGCGCGCCGTCGAGGCGGCCATCGGCGCCGGAAAGCCCCGGCCCGTCCCGATGAACGTCGACGGAGTGACCGCCGTCATCTACTGCGAGCTCGGCTTCACCCCCGAGCTCGGGCGCGGCGTGTTCATCCTCGCGCGCTCGGTCGGCATCCTGGCGCACGCCAGCGAGCAGATGGTCCAGGGCGGCCGCATCAAGGGGCCGCTGCCCAAGTCCATCGGATACACGTACACGGGCCCGGCGCGCCGATCGGTCGCGGGCGCCGGCGACGAGAGAAGGAGCACCCCATGAGGGACCTGGTTTCGAACCAGATCGTTCGCTACCTGGAAGCACGCGACGTCGAGCACGTCTTCGGCCTCTGCGGTCACACGAACATCGCGCTGCTGGCCGCGCTCGAGAAGAGCGATCAGATCTCCTTCGTGAACGTGCGGCACGAGCAGATCGCGGCGCACGCGGCGGACGGCTACGCGCGGGCGGCCCGGCGCACCGGGGTCGTCCTCACGCATCTCGGTCCCGGTCTGACCAACGCCACGACCGGTGTCGCGAACGCGGCGCTGGACTCGATTCCGATGGTCGTCATCGCGGGCGACATACCGACCCACTACTTCGGCAAGCACCCGCACCAGGAGATCAACCTCCACGCCGATGCCGCGCAGTATGAGATCTACCGCCCCTTCGTCAAGCGGGCGTGGCGCGTCGATCAGCCGCACCTGATCGCCGAGGTGCTCGACAAGGCGTTCACGCTGGCGGAGAGCGGGCGCCCAGGTCCCGTGCTCGTCGACGTGCCGATGGACGTGTTCTCGGCCGAGGTCGACGTCGCCCTGTTCGACAGGGTCGTCGGCAACACCCGCGCGCTCGCGAAGCCGGGCCTCGACGAGGCGGTCGCCGAGCGGATCGTGCAGAACCTGCTGGATGCCGAGCGGCCGGTGCTGTACGTCGGTGGCGGCATCGTCGCCGCCGGCGCGGCACCCGAGCTCGCCGAATTCGCCGGGCTGCTCTCGCTTCCCGTCGCCCACAGCCTGATGGGCAAGGGCGCGGTGCCCGACGACAGCCCGCTGGTGCTCGGGATGACGGGGTTCTGGGGAACGGCGTTCACCAACGAGACCACCCGGACCGCGGACTGGATCCTCGCGCTGGGCACGCGGTTCGCGGAAGCGGACTCGAGCTCCTGGTATGCGGAGTACACCTTCGACATCCCGGGTACGAAGCTCATGCAGATCGACGTCGACCCGGCCGAGCTGGGACGCAACTACCCGCTCGAGATCGGCGCGCTGGCCGATCTCAAGTCGGCGCTGGCGATGCTGCTGCGGGTGGCCCGCCGGCTGGCTCCCGACGGCGTGCGGCGCACCGAGCTCTTGGCGCAGATCGCCGCGAACCGGGCGACGCTGAAGCTCCAGAACGCCGAGGCCCAGGCATCCGATGCGTGGCCGATGCGTCCCGAGCGGATCCTCTCCGAGACGAGGGAGGTGCTGCCGGCGGACGCGATCATCACCACGGACGTCGGCTGGAACAAGAACGGGGTGGGGCAGCAGTTCGACATCCTCACCCCCGGGAGCTTCCTCACCCCCGGGGGCTTCGCGACCATGGGCTTCGGCGGGCCGGCCGCGGTCGGCGCCAAGATGGCCTGCCCGGACCGCGTCGTGGTCTCGCTCGTGGGCGACGGCGGCTTCGGGCAGAATCCGGCGGTGCTCTCGACCGCCCGCGAGCAGGGCATCGCGGTGGTCTGGGTCGTGATGAACAACAACGCCTTCGGCACGATCGCCGGCCTCGAGAAGGCGGCCTTCGACACGACCTACGGGACGGTGTTCGGCAGCGCCGACGACCCGCTGTACACCGACTTCGCCGCGATCGCCGAGGCCTATGGTGTCACCGGCATCAAGGTCGAGTCTGCGGCGGAGTTCAAGCCCGCGCTCGAGCGGGCCATCGCGCTCGAGCGTCCCGTCGTGATCGATGTGTCGATGGTCAACGTGCCGACGCCCACGTCAGGTCATTGGAACATCCTCGACATCTACGCCCCCGGCGAGACCGTGGAGCACGTCGCCACCCCCTGACCCGTCGCACACGGCGACGAACCGATTCGTGAGGCGGTCCGATCATGTACACCGCACGCCGATCATGAGCCCGGCACAGCGCGTGCTGGACGTGTCGATCTCGACCGTGTGCCTGTCGGGCACGATCGAGGACAAGCTCCGTGCCGCGGCCGCGGCCGGCTTCTCGGGCATCGAGATGCTCGAGTACGACCTCATCATGTCGACGTGGTCTCCCGGGCGGGTGGCCCGGGAGGCCACGGACCTCGGCCTCTCGGTCGAGGTCTATCAGCCGTTCCACGTCGAGACGGTTCCGCCGGACCGTTTCGGTGCTGCCCTCCGCCGCGCCGAGCGCAAGTTCGAGCTGCTCTCCGAACTCGGGGCCGGCGTGCTGGTGTGCTGTTCGTCGAGGACGGACGACGGCGTCGATGACGACGGCCTGACGGCGGAGCAGCTGCACGCTCTGGCCGAGCGGGCCGCGCAGAGCGGCGTTCGCCTGGCGTATGAGGCTGTGCCGTGGGGCCGGGTTCGCACGTACGAGCACGCGTGGCGTCTCATCGAGGAGGTCGACCACCCCGCACTCGGGCTCTGTCTCGACAGCTTCCACGTCCTCTCGCCCGCCAACGACGCGAACGCCGTGTCGCGAGTGAGCGCCGACAAGGTCTTCCACGTCCAGCTGGCGGACGCGCCCCGTCTCGACATGGACGTCCGGGAGTGGAGCCTCCACTACCGGATGTTCCCCGGCCAGGGCGCCCTCGATGTCGCCGGCTTCCTCGGCCGTCTGCTGTCGACGGGCTACTCGGGGCCCATTGCGATCGAGGTCTTCAACGACATCTATCAGCAGGAGGATCCCCGGCACGCCGCCATCGATGCGATGCGCTCGATGCGGGCGCTGGCCGAGGCGGTGGCCGCGCGCGACCCCGACGATGCGCCCGCTCCGCTCGCCGGTGGCGAGCTGCCCCCGGCTCCCCGACTCGAGGGTTTCGCATTCGCCGAGCTCGCGGTGGACCAGGTCTCGGGGCCGCTCGTCTCGCGAGCCCTCGCCGGCCTGGGCTTCTCGCACGTGGGGGAGCACCGTTCCAAGCCGGTGCAGCTGTGGCAGCAGGGCGAGGCCCGCGTGCTCCTCAACTCCGCCCCGGAGCGTTCCATCGACCCCGCCACTGCGGCGATCTGCGCCCTGGCGGTGCAGACGGCCGATGCCGCCGCGTCGATGCGGCGGGCCGAGAGCCTGCTGGCGCCGAAGCTCGCCCGTCGCCGGGCGCCGGACGAGACCGATCTCGCGTCGGTGGCGACGCCGGACGGCACCGCGCTGTTCTTCTGCGACGCCACCGGGGGCACCCCCTGGATCGAGGATTTCGCGCCGATCGAGACCCCGACCGAGGCGGCCGGGGCCGACGCGTCACCGCTCCTGACTCGCATCGACCACGTATCGGTCACCGAGTCGATCGACGACTTCGACCAGTCCGCGCTCTTCTTCCACTCCGTGCTCGGCCTCGTCCCCCGGCCGCTGACGGAGATCACCGCACCCTTCGGCCTGATCCGCACATGGTCCGCCAGCGGTCCCGACGGCTGCGTCCGCGTCGCTCTCAGCACGAACCCGCTCCGGCGGGGCGACTGGTCGCCGGGTGTCACGAGCCCGCAGCTGGTGGCCTTCGCCACGGATGACGCCATCGCCTGCGCGAGGGCGGTCCGCGAGCGCCGGGCGCCCATCCTCGAGATGCCCGCGAACTACTACGACGACCTCGAGGCGCGGCTCGCGCTGCCCGCCGAGTTCGTCGCGGCGCTGCGCGAGAACTCGATCCTCTACGACCGCGACGCGCAGGGGGAGTTCCTGCACTTCTTCACAGAGATGCTCGGCTCGCGGGTCTTCTTCCAGGTGGTGCAGCGGATCCACGGCTACGACGGCTTCGGCGACCCGCGCAGCGTCGCTCTGCGCATGGCCGCCCATCGCCGGCAGCGGATGCGCACACTGGCGAGCGACCCGACCGAGTCGACGGTCGGGCATCGTCACGACTACTCGCTGGCCCACCTCACGGCGCTGAGTCTGTCGCCGCCGGAACTGGTGGATGCCGCGGCCGCCGCCGGATACCGCTACGTCGGCCTGCGCATGACCAAGGTCACCCCGCAGGAACCCCACTACCCGCTGGCGTACGACCCGGCGCTGATGCGCAGGACGAAGACGCATCTCGCGGCGACCGGGGTGGAGGTGCTAGACATCGAACTGGCGCGCATCACCTCGGGCGACAGCCCCCGCGACTACCTGCGCTTCCTCGAGGCCGGTGCGGAACTGGGAGCGCGCCACGTCATCGCCCAGCTGCCCGACTCGGACTTCGCCCGCAAGACGGATCGCTTCTCGGAGCTCTGTCAGCTGGCGCTTCCTCTGGGCCTCACGATCGACCTCGAGTTCCCGTCATGGACGGAGACGCCCGACCTCGCGGAAGCGACGCGCGTCCTGCGAGCGGCGGATCAGCCGAATGCGGGCCTGCTCATCGACCTGCTGCACTTCGCCCGCTCACGGTCGAGTGTGGAGGATCTGCGGGAGCTTCCGCCCGAGTGGTTCCACTACGCGCACGTGTGCGACGCCCCCGCAGAGATCCCGGCGACCACTGCCGAGTTGATCCACACCGCACGCTTCGAGCGGCTCTTCCCGGGCGAGGGGGGCATCGACATGCTCGGCATCCTCGATGCCCTCCCTGCCGGTCTCCCGTTCGCGCTCGAGATTCCGCGAGCGACGCTCGTCGCGCAGGTCGGCGGGAAGGAGCACGCCCGCCTCGCGATCGCCGCCGCTCGCCGCCACCTCGACGCCGCGGAGCTTCCCGGTCGTCGTGATCAGGATCAGCTTCAGGTCTGACTTTGCCGATGGCGCCCGCGCCCGCGCCGGCGCCGGCGCGGCGGTCTTCCTCGCCGCGTACCGGCCCCGCGCCACCGCCTCGCCCGGCTGATACGGTGCCGGAACGGAGACGGCCTCCCGCCGTCTGACGCCCGCACCCCGGATGGGAGAAGCCATGGACGACCTCAGGTTCACGAGCCGGGCCACCTCGCTGCTCGTGCTGCACGCCGGCCCCGGGTTCATCATCCCCAACGCGTGGGACGCGGGGTCTGCCCGCATCCTCGAGCAGGTGGGATTCCCCGCCATCGCGACCACGAGTGCGGGAATCGCCTGGGCGTGCGGCGTCGCCGATGGGAACGCGCTGGATCCCGACACCATGTTCGAGCGGGTCGCCGAGATCGTGGCTGCGGTCGGCGTGCCGGTCAGCGCCGACCTCGAGGCGGGCTACGGCGACTCGCCGGCCGAGGTCGGCCGTACCGTGGCGCGGGCGGCGAGGCTGGGCGTCGCGGGCGCGAACATCGAGGACGCCCAGGACGGCCGGCTCTTCGGTATCGAGGAAGCGGTGCAGCGGCTGGCCGCGGCGCGGGCGGCGGCGCGGCCCGGCACCTTCGTGCTGAACGCTCGCACCGACACCTACCTCGGCAGTGTCGCCGGCGACCCGTTCGAGGAGACCGTCGAGCGCGCCCGCCGGTACGTCAGCGCCGGCGCGGACTGCATCTTCGTGCCGGGGGTGAACGACGAGGAGACCATCCGGCGCCTCGCGGACGCCGTCCCCGCACCACTCAACGTCGTCGCCGGGCTCGCCTCGAACGTCATCCCGGCGCACACGCTGTTCGGGCTCGGGGTGTCCCGGGTGAGCGTCGGCGGCAGCATCGCCCGCGCCGCACTCAGTCTCGTCGAGCGCGCCGGACGCGAACTGAAGGAGTCCGGCACGCTCGGCTTCCTCGACGGCGCCCTCGGCTATGCCGAGATGCAGCGCCGCTTCGGCGCCTGAGCCGCGCGCGTCCCGACTATCGGCCGGCGCGGTCGCGCTGCCGCGGCCGTCGGCCGCCGGGCTCCGGCGCCGCGTCGCCCTGATCGACCGCACTGCGCTGCTCCGCTTCGAGGCGCTCGGCCTCTTCGCCGCCGATCGCCTCGCCACGGGCGACGAGCCCGGCGACGTCCGACAGCGGGATCTCCTTGAGGAAGAGCGCCAGGATGAACGCGACGGCGATGAACGGCACCAGGTACCAGAACACCGGCGCCAGCGCGTCGGCGTAGGCGTCGACGACTCCGGTGCGCACCGCGTCGGGCAGCGTGCTCAGCACCGACGGGTCGATGGTCGAGGTCGCCTCTCCGGCCTGCTCGGGGCTTGCTCCGGCATCCGTGAACACCGTCGTCAGGTTCTCGGTGAGACGCGTGGTGAACAGCGTGCCGAACACGGCGATGCCGAGCGCGGCGCCCATCTCGCGGAAGTAGTTGTTCGTCGACGTGGCGGTGCCGAGATCGGATGCGGGCACGGCGTTCTGCACGACGAGCACGACGACCTGCATGATGCAGCCGAGTCCGACGCCGAACAGGAACAGGTAGGTGCAGATCAGCCAGATCGGGGTCGAGGCCGTCAGCGTCGTCATCAGGATCATCGCGACGCCGACGATGATCGTGCCGATGATCGGGAACACCTTGTACTTGCCGGTCTTCGTGATGAGCAGACCCGCGGCGATCGACGTGCCCATGACGCCGACCATCATCGGCAGCATGAGAAGACCGGATGCCGCAGCCGACGTGCCTGACGACATCTGAAGGAACGTCGGCACGAAGCCGAGCGCGGCGAACATGCCGATGCCGATCGCCATGCCGATCGCGGTGGCGTTGACGAAGATCGGGTTGCGGAACATCGACAGTGGCATGATCGGGTCGGCCGCACGCGACTCGGTGAAGACGAACAGCCCGGCGGAGGCGACGAGACCGGCGCCCCACGCCCACGTCGCCGTCGATTCCCAGCCGTGGTCGGCCGAGCCGCCGAAGTCGGTGAAGAAGATGAGGCAGGTCGTCGCCGCCGACAGGAACAGCACACCCAGCCAGTCGATGGGCTTCTCAGCCTTCTTGTTCGGCAGCTTCAGGGCGAACACGGCGACGAAGAACGCTGCGATGCCGATCGGGATATTGATGTAGAACGCCCACTGCCAGGTGAGGTGGTCGACGAAGAATCCGCCGAGAAGGGGTCCGGCGACGGCTGCGAGGCCGAAGATGCCGCCGATGGGGCCGAGGTACTTGCCGCGCTGGTCGGCGGGCACGATGTCGGCGATGATCGCCTGCGACAGGATCATGAGTCCGCCACCGCCGACGCCCTGGAGGGCCCGGAAGACCACGAACATCCAGAAGTCGGTCGCGAAGGCGCAGCCCACCGAAGCCAGGGTGAAGATCGCGATCGCCGCCATGAACAGCCGGCGCCGGCCGAGCACGTCGCCGAACTTGCCGTAGATCGGCATGACGATCGTCGTCGCGAGGATGTACGCGGTCGTGATCCACACCTGGTGCGAGACGCCGCCCAGCTCGCCGACGATCGTGGGCATCGCGGTCGAGACGATCGTCTGGTCGAGGCTCGACAGCAGCATGCCCGCGATCAGGGCGGAGAAGATGATCCAGATGCGGCGCTGCGTCAGCAGGAAGGGTGCGTCGCCACCGGGCGTGACGGTCGGGATCGTGGCGGTCGTCATTCGGGGGTTCCCATCAGTGCGTTCTGTGTGGCGAAGAGGCTGCGTGCCGCGGCGACGCGCCTCTCGAAGATCTCGATGAAGGTGTCGTCGTTGCCGGGCTTCAGGAACTCGCCGGCCGCCGAGCGCACCAGTGCGCCGACGAGGTGGGACGCGACCTGCGCGCGCAGATCGCCCGACGGAAGGTGCTCGCGCTGCTCGATCAGTCGCGCGTCGAACTGCTCGCCCTCGGCGCCGAGTTCCAGCATGCGGGCGAGCAGGCGGGGCTCCTTCTCGACCGCGCGGAAGAGGTCACGCACCGTGTCGGGCGCGATGTCGAGGGCGCGCCAGCGCTCCTCGGCGAGCAGCGCGAGCTCGGTGAGCAGGTTGGGTGAGAGCCCGGGGCCGTCCGAGCCGCGGGCGAGGAAGCGGGCGATGGCGGCGGCATCCGATCGCTCCAGAGGGACGCCCAGCACCGCGTCGTCCTTCGAGGCGAAGTAGTTGAAGAACGTGCGCCGTGACACCGCAGCCTCGGTGCAGAGCTCCTCGACGGTGAACCCGGCGAGACCACGCTCGGCGGTGAAGCGGCGGGCAGAGCGGATGAGGGTGCGCGTGGTCTCGGAGCGTCGGCGCTCGCGGAGTCCATCTGCACTATCGGTCACGTCATGCAGTTTTGCACTCTAGGGGCGTGTGTGCAAATTTTGATCAGGTCGCCCGGCGCACCGTTGAGTCGCGGGGCAGCAGCTCGGGCAGCAGGTGCACGCGCTGCACCGGCCGCCGGCCGCCCTCGGCCAGTCGCGCGACCATCGTCTCGACCGCGAGCCGGCCGACGTGCTGCTTGGGCGGGCGGAGTGCCGTGATCGCGGGCTCGGCGCTCTCCGCCACCTCGTCGTCGTACGCCACGATCGCGAGGTCGTCGGGGATCGACCAGCCGTGGTCGCGCGCGTACTGCTCCAGCAGTACCGCCTGGGGGTCGTTGTGGATGAGCAGCGCGGTCGTCGCGGTCTCGCGGCACCGTCCGAGAAGCTCGGCGATGAGCACCTCGCGGGCGACGCCGTCGAGCGCGTCGAGGGTCGCATCGACGTCGACGAGGCACTCGAGGCCGAGCGCCGCCACGGCACGGTCCCAGCCGCGCCGCAGCTGCCACGAAGTGGGGGAGCCGGCGGACGTCAGGATGCCGACACGCCGGTGTCCGAGCGAGGCCAGGTGATCGGCTGCCAGCGAGCCGCCGAAGACGTGGTCGGTCGTGACCCACTCGAGCTTCGTGAGCGCGAGAGCGGAGGGCACGCGGCGCTCGGCGAGCACCACGGGGATCGGCAGCGCTTCGAGCCAGTGCAGCAGCGCCCGCCCGTCGGCTCCGAGCGTCTCGGGCGCCACGATGAGCCCGTGCAGGCTCCCCGATTCGACGAGCGACGAGATCTGGCGCCGCTGATCATCGACCGAATAGCTCGCTCCGCGGAGGATGAGCTGGACGCCGAGCTCCGTGGCGGCAGCGCGCGCCCCGATGATGATGTGCGGCCAGTAGTAGCTGAGCGACGGCACCACCATGCCCACCCGGAACCGGATCGGCGCGCCGGTGGCGGATGCGGGCACCGTCGTGTCGAGCCGGCTGCGCAGCGTCGCGCCGCCATGGACGCGTGTGACGAGGCCGCGGTCGGCGAGGTGGCCGATGTCGCGGCGGATGGTGAGTTCCGACACCCGGAGCTCCCGCGCGAGGTCCGTGACCCGGACCGAGCCGGTCCGGCGCAGCTCATCGAGGATGTGCTCGCGGCGTGACAGGCCGAAGGCAGGCGGGTCCGTGGGCGGCTCCATGATCGCCTCAGCGTACAACTGTGTGCGATTCGCTTCAAGCATGAACGAGTCTGTTCGATTGACTTCCGGCATCCGTCGCTCTCGATGGAGGATCTCGATGCGGGCACGGTGTCGTGCCCTTCGTGCGTCGCGGCCTGCCCCATGGCCTCGAGCGCGCGGAAGCAGCCCCGGAACGGAGAACCGCAGATGTCGGAGGCAAGGATGCCTCGTCCGAAGGACGACCGGAACACCCCTCGTCGCAGCACGCGATCCCTGCGGATCAGCCTCGCCGCGGTGACGGCGGCGCTGATCGCGTCACCGCTGGCGGTGCCGACGATGGCTCAGGCGGCGGTGACCGACCCGGTCGTCGTCAACGTCAACGGCGCTGACGTCGCCGCAGCAGCGCAGAACAAGAACGGGCTCACGTTCAAGGGCTTCGGCGTGCTGTCGGCGAACTCGACGAGTGCGCTGCTCCTCGACTACAAGTCGCAGCATCCAGAGAAGTACTGGGAGCTGATCGAGACGCTGTTCGGCGGCGACCACCCGATCATGAACACGGTCAAGATCGAGATGGGCAACGACCGCAACACCTCGACGGGGCCGAATGCGTCGACGATGCGCTCGCGCGACGAGTATCCGAACGTGCTCCGCGAACCGGGCTTCCAGCTCGCCGCCGACGCGCAGCTCGTGGCCCACGGCGACATCCACGTCAGCATCCTCCGCTGGAACCGCCCGGCGTGGGTGGCGAACGACGCCGACCAGTACATCTGGTTCAAGAACACCGTGATCGCGGCGTACCGCGAGTTCGGCGTGATGGTCGACTCGATCAACCCCGACACCAACGAGACCAGCAACCCCAACATCCAGCTCTACAAGACCTTCTCTGGCTGGGTCGCGAACGACGCCGCCGGGTACGAGGGCGCGAGCGCCGCCGACCCGAACAACGGCTTCGCGTCGGAGGAGGAGAAGAGCCTCTTCCGCGCCATCCGCACCGTCGCCGCCGACACGGTCGGCACACCCCCGGTCTCGTTCGGCAACGCGATGACGTCCCCCACGGACTCGTCGCTGCGCGACGCCGTCGACGTGGTCGGGTTCCACTACTCGAGTGCCGACGACAGCGCCGGCAACATGAAGAAGATCGCCGAGCAGCTCGACCAGGAGGTCTGGAACTCGGAGGGACAGTCGACCTTCTCGAGCTCGGCCGACCGCCCGAACAACAACGCGAGCAACGAGCAGGGCGGCTTCGGCACGCAGTTCGGCGGCACGAACAGCGCGCTCGAGATGGGCAACTGGGTCACGACCGGCTTCTCGGCCTCGCGACGTACTCTCAACATCTTCCAGCCGGCGATCGGGTCGTTCTACGACGGGTTCCAGTACTCGTCGAAGGAGCTCGTCAACGCCCGAGACCCGTGGTCGGGCTGGATGTACTACGACGGCGGCCTCGCCGTGATCGAGCAGTTCACGCAGTTCGCGAAGCTCGGGTGGGAGAACGCCGACAACACGGCGGGCATCTGGCGTGCCATCCCGCAGGCATCCAAGAGCGAGCTCGGCACCGGCAACCCGCCGAGTGGCGCGCGTGCGGGCGGGGCGTCGTACACGACGCTGGCCGCGCCTGACGCCTCGGACTTCTCGACGGTGGTCATCAACGACTCCAGCTTCACCAAGACCTATCGCGTCGTCCCGAACGGGCTGAACCTCGGCTCCGACCAGACGGCCGAGCTGTGGGAGACGCGCGCCGCCGACGACGGCGAATCCTACGACGCCAACTACCTGAAGCCGGTCGGCGAGGTCGCGCCCGCGGCCGACGGCTCGTACACCGTCACGGTCAAGCCGTGGTCGGCGCTCACGTTCACCACGCTCGACCACGCGACCGCAGGGGCGGGTGGCGAGCTCACCGCGAAGGACGGCTACGGCAGCTCGCTGCCGACGTCGAAGGAGTACACCGACGCCGAGGGCGGCCGGGATGTGCTCGACACCGACGCGAGCGGAAATGTCAACGGCGTGACCGACGACGCGTTCATCTACGCCGACGACTTCGACTACGCCGAAGCCGGCACGATCAAGGGCTACGACCCGGCGACGGGCCAGCTCGTCGACACCGGCGAGACGTTCCTCGGCAGCCGCGGCGCCGAGGCGAAGCCTGCAGGTACGCCCGCGGTCCAGAGCGAGGACTACGGCGCGACCCCCCGCTACACGAACGACACGAACGGCGCGTTCGAGTCGGTCGCGACGGTGTATTCCGGTGGAGAAGGGGATGCCGCACACGACCGGGTACTCCGCCAGCAGGTGGGCCCGGGTATGGCGGGCGGCGCGTGGAACGCCGGCGATCCCAAGACCACGATCGGCGACGCGCGCTGGGCGAACTACACCGTCTCGTCCGACGTGCTCTTCGAGGCGACCGGATCGCAGTACGCGACCATCGGCGCCCGTGAGCAGGGCGGCACGGCCAATGGGCAGAGCGTCTCGGCCGCCGAGCTGCGGGTCGACCCGGCCGGTGCCTGGACCTTCATGCGCTACGGCGCGACGCTGTCGAGCGGCAGCGTCGCCGGCACCCCGGCCGTCGCCTTCAAGACCGGCGCGGGCGTCTGGAACAACATCGCGGTGAAGGTCGCCGGCAACGTCTACACGGCGCTCATCAACGGTGTGCAGGTCGCGACGTACACGGATGCCGCACCGCAGGCCGCCGGACGGATCCAGCTGGGTTCGAGCTTCAGCTTCGTGCAGTTCGACAACCTGAAGGTCGAGACCGTGCCCGGCTACACGCCGTACTACGCGACGATCATCGACGGCATGCACCAGACCAGCTGGGACGACCGCTCCGTCCCGGTGCTGAAGTTCGATGCGAGCTGGAGCCACGTGAACGGGCAGGGCATGTTCGAGTGGCAGCGGACGGCGTCGAAGAGCACCGCCAAGGGCGCGGCGATGACGTACTCGTTCACCGGCACCGGCCTCGACATCATCGGCACGAACAACGGAGCGACGACCCTCGACGTGATCGTCGACGGCGTCACCGTGGCGGCAGCAGCCCCGACGTTTGCGGCGGGCAGCGAGAAGACGACGTTCATGCTGCGCGGGCTCGAGGACGCCGCGCACACCGTCGTCATCAAGACCGCCAACGATGCGTCGATCAACGTCGACGCGGTGGGCGTGATCACCGCGACTGCGGATTCCGCCGCGGTGGACACCGCGGCGCTCACCGCCGCGATCGACACCGTGAAGGGTCTCGACGAGAGCGAGTACAGCGCCGAGACGTGGGCCGTGTTCGCGGCGGTGCTCGCCGACGCGGAGTCGGCCGTCGCCGACCCGGTGGCGTACGGCCTCGATGCCGAGGGCTCGGCGGCGCTCGCCGCTCGCCTGACGGCGGCGGCCGACGGCCTGACGCCCAAGGACGTCAGTGCCGACGTGATCAACCTCGGTGTGGTGTCGATCACCTCGACCGATCGCGCGCTGCCGGCCGAGCTCACGCTCGCCGGTGTGCAGGCGAAGGTCACGTGGAGCCTCGGCTCCGTCGCCGCAGCGAAGACCACGGCTGAGCTCGGCACGTTCGCCGCGACCGGCCGTTCGACCGAGAAGCTCTCGTCCGGGGTGTACCAGCGCTTCAGCGCCACGGTGCTCGTGGTGCCGGCCGACCTGGAGTACTTCATCGACTCGGGCGCCTCGGGTGCCCCGGACGGATCGGTCTACGCCGCGGCCGCGGCATCCTTCCCGGAGCTGCTCAACGACACGAGCGACCAGAAGTGGGACGGCGCAGCGGTCGGCGAGACGTGGGGCTACTCCACCGCCGCGACGACGCTGGCTGCCGGCAACCCGCAGGACTGGGCCTCGTCGTACGTCGGCGCGGACTTCAACAAGCCGATCACCTACCACCTGACGCTGCCGGCCGGCTCGTACAACATCGTCGGCGTGCAGGCGCCGCGTGCGGGCCTGACGACCAACGTGTATTCCAAGGTGAAGGTCGCCGGCACCGAGACCACCAAGACCGCCGTGTCGACGGGCTCGGCTACGCCGGTCGCGCAGAAGCTCACGATCGATGCCGACGCGGTGGTGGACCTCGAGTTCGGCACGACGGGCACGAGCGGCTACAACGCCCGCCTCGCGCTGGTGTACGTGCAGAGCCTGCCGCGTGATCTCGGAGTGCAGGGCGCCCTGGGCGTCGACGACGAGCTGCCCGAGACGGTCGTCGTCGCGGGCACCGAGCGAGCCGTGGAGTGGGATGCCGCATCCGCCGCGCAGCCGCGCGCCGAGTACGCGAAGCTCACCGTGACGGGTCGCCTGACCGACTCCGATCAGGCTGTCGTCGCCGGCTTCGAGATCGTTCCTCCGGCGCTGGTGTACTACATCGACGCGGGCACCAGCGGTGCGGCCTCGCCGCAGTACACGGCGGTCGCCGGCTCGGTGGCGCTGCGCAACGACAAGGTCGACCAGGTCTCGACGGCCGCCGACCAGTGGGGCCACATCGCCGACGGCATGAAGACGAAGGGCACCACCGACATCAACGACAAGTACTCGACGGGTCTGTACCAGGACACGACGAAGCTCGTCTACCGGCTGCCGCTCGACGCGGGCACCTACACCCTCACCGGTGGGTTCACCGAGTGGTGGGGCGTGAACCGCGCGATGTACCAGACGGTGTCGGTCGCGGGAACCGAGCTCGCGAAGGGCACCGTGCCGCTATCGGGCTCGAACACGCCCATCGCCGCTCCGCTCACCTTCACGCTGACCGCTCCGGCCACCGTCGACTACCTCGTCACCAACGAGGGCGCCGGCAGCGAGAAGCCGGTCATCTCGTGGCTCGCGGTCGCCGACCAGACGCTGCCCGGCGCGCCGCAGAACGCGACGGCCACCCGTGCCGGCGACACCTCGATCACGGTCTCGTGGGATGCCTCGGCCCTCACCGGACCGGGATTCAGCGGGTACCGCGTCTACGAGGCGGGCGGCACCGACCCGGTGTGCGAGACGAGCGGCACGACCTGCACCGTGAAGGCGCTGGAGCTCGGTACCACGCACGCGTACGAGGTCGCGGGCGTGAACGCCATCGGTGAGGGCGAGCGGTCGGCGGCGACGGCATCCGTCACCCTGCCGGAGGTGCCGTCCGACGACGGCGCGAAGACGGCGCCGGGCAAGGGCGCGCTCTCGTCGAACGACGGTTGGGACACCGGCCTCGAGGACGGCACCTTCCAGGTCACGATGAACCTGTGGTGGGGCGAGAACGGGTCGCTGTTCAAGCTCTACCGCGACGGCGAGCTCGTCGCCAAGGTGCCGCTCACGATGATGACGCCCGGCGCGCAGCGCGCCGTTGTCGACATCGAGGGCCTTCCGAACGGCACCTACGTGTTCACGGGAGAGCTGGTGAACTCGAAGGGCACGACGGCGACCGCGCCGCTCACCGTCAAGGTCACCGATGCGTCGCCCGGCAAGCCCGTGCTGTCGGCCGACAACAAGGACGGCGACGGCAAGTACGTGGTCACGGCCGACCTGTGGTGGGGCACGAACGCCACGTCCTACCGGTTCCTCGAGAATGGCGCGGAGGTCGGAGCCGGGGCGCTGACCGCGGCCTCGCCCGACGCGCAGCGCGCGACGCTGCCGATCACCGGCAAGGCGAAGGGCACGTACACCTACACGGTGGAGTTCACGAACGCCGCCGGCACGACGGTGAGCGCGCCCCTCAAGGTGACCGTGACGAAGTAGGAGACGGATGCCGTTCATCGGCGGTTGAGCGGGAGAAGCGAGACGAAGCGCGCCCGGGGCTCTGCGGAGGCTCGGGGCGTTTCGTCTCGCTCGTTCCTCGCTCGCTCAACGACCGGGGGATGTGCATATCGGTCGTTGAGCGAGGGAGCGCCAGCGACCGAGACGAAACGCGTCGGGCCGACCCGCGGCGCCCGGCTCGGGGCGTTTCGTCTCGCTCGTTCCTCGCTCGCTCAACGACTGGGGGATGTGCATATCGGTCGTTGAGCGAGGGAGCGCCAGCGACCGAGACGAAACGCGTCGGGCCGACCCGCGGCGCCCGGCTCGGGGCGTTTCGTCTCGCTCGTCCCTCACTCGCTCAACGACCGGGGGCCGGGCTCAGCCTGTGACGCTGTCGAGCGTCTCGCCGAGGATCCGCGCGGCATCCGGGAATCGCCGGGGGTCGTCGCTCGAGTAGTTCAGGCGCACGTAGGGCCCAGAGGGCTCGGCCGGGAACCACTCGTCTCCGGCGGCGATGATGAGCCCCCGCGCCTCGGCCTCGCGCACGACGAGTGCGGCATCCGTGCCGTCCGGCAGTCGTGCCCAGAGATTGAGGCCACCCTTCGGCGTCGTCTCGATGTGGGCGGTCGGCGCGTGCTCCCGCACGCTGTCGCGCAGCAGGTCGCGCCGCACCCTCAGCTGCGGGCGCAGGCTCTTCAGGTGGGTGCGCCACGCGGGCTGCGTGACGACGTCGAGCGCTGCGGCCTGCAGCAGTCCGCTGACGTACATCGACTCGGCGGCGCGATCGGTGAGGATGCGCTCGCGCGCCGGGCCCCGAGCGATGACGGATGCCACGCGCAGCGCCGGCGACACGCTCTTGGTGAGCGAGCGCAGGTAGATGACGTGGCCGTCGTCGTCGTGTGCGGCGACGGGGCGAGGGTCGGCGTCGATCGCCAGATCATGCGCCCAGTCGTCCTCCACGAGGAAGGCG
The DNA here is from genome assembly GCF_010634885.1 of Microbacterium sp. B35-04. Classification (NCBI taxonomy): domain Bacteria; kingdom Bacillati; phylum Actinomycetota; class Actinomycetes; order Micrococcales; family Microbacteriaceae; genus Microbacterium; species Microbacterium sp. B35-04. Next base: position 19,426 of record NZ_MWLP01000071.1, read on the forward strand.
CCTCGCCGGCGGACGACCTCGAGGACGGCGTCGGCGGTCTCTGCCGTCCACTGCCCGCCGGTCGGGTTGGCGAACGTCGGCTGCGCGTAGAACGCCCGTGCGCCGGTGCGCTCCAGCGCCCGGTCGACCTCGTCGGGATCCGGACCGTCGGCGCCGGTCGGCACGGGAACCAGGATGACGCCCGCCTGCTCGGCCGCGAGCATGGCGCCCCAGTATGTCGGCGACTCGATGAGCAGCGGCTGCCCCGGCCCCACGACCGCGCGGAAGATCGACGACAGGCCGCTCTGGCTGCCCGAGATCACCAGCACGTCCCGTGCGGCGGGCGGCGTGATGCCGGCGGGAGCGCTCGCGGCCAGCTCGTGGGCGAACCACTCCTGCAGCTCGGGCATGCCCGTCACGGGCGAGCGGGTGATCGCCGCGCTCGAGCGCGCCGCGCGGGAGATCGCGGCGCGCACCGCACGCTCCGGCAGGAGATCGGATGCCGGATACCCGGAGTGCAGGCCGATGGCATCGGGTGCGACCGACCGCTGGGTCGAGGAGAGCATCGACAGCCGTGCCGGCGGCGCACCGAGCGCTCCCGCCTGCCAGCCGTAGTCGGCGGGCCGTGCCGACCGGACCGCCCGCACGAACGTGCCGATGCCGGGCCGGCTCTCGACCAGGCCGGCGTCGATGAGCGTGCGCATGGCCTTCTGCACGGTGACCGGGCTCGCCGAGTACTCGGCGACCAGCGCCCGGTTGGACGGGAGTCGCGCGCCCGGCGGGGCGGCTGCGATCCAGGCGCGGAGACCGACCGCGATGCGCGTGGTGCTATCCTGACTCATGACACAACAGAGTAGCGCTACTCTCCCGGATGCGCCGGTGCTACCGCGGTTGGCGGGCCTGGGATGGGGCTTCGTCGGCATCGTCGCCTTCTCGTTCACGCTGCCGTTCACGCGCGTCGCCGTCGGCGGTCTGTCGCCGCTCTTCATCGGAGCCGGCCGCGCCGTGGTCGCCGCGGCCCTCGCAGCCCTCGCGCTCTCGCTCACCCGGCAGCACTGGCCGAACGCGGTCCAGTGGGCGCGCCTCGCCGTCGTCGCAGCCGGCGTCGTGGTGGGCTTCCCGCTCCTGACGTCGTACGCGCTGCTCTCGGTGCCGGCGAACCACGCCGTCGTCGTGATCGGCCTCCTTCCCGCCGCGACCGCAGTGATGGCGGTGCTGCGGGGCAAGGAGCGCCCGGCCACTTCGTTCTGGGTGTTCGCGGGCCTCGGCGCCGTGGCGGCCATGACCTTCGCATCGCTGCAGAACGGCGGTCTCGGAGAGCTGCACGAGGCCGACCTGCTGCTGTTCTTGGCGGTGCTCCTCTGTGCCATGGGCTACGCGGAGGGCGGTCTGCTCGCCCGAGAGCTGGGCGCGTGGCAGACGGTGTCGTGGGCACTCGTGCTGGCCGCGCCGCTGATGATCGTCGCGACGATCGTGGCGGTCGTCCAGCAGCCGCCGGCTGCCACGCCGGTCGAGTGGGCGGCGTTCGCCTACCTTGCGGTGGTCAGCATGTTCCTGGGCTTCTTCGCCTGGTATCGCGGGCTGGCGATCGGCCCCATCGCGCAGGTCAGCCAGGTGCAGCTGATCCAGCCCGTGCTCGGCATCCTGTGGTCAGCCCTCTTCCTGCACGAGCGGATCGGACTGCCGACGCTGCTCGGCGGGCTCGCCGTCATCGCCTGCGCGGGCCTTGCCGTCCGCACCCGCCTCACCAGAAAGGAACCCTGATGCGACACACGCCGCGCTATCTCATGACCGACCCCGAGCAGGTCAAGGAGCTCATCCGCCGCCACCCGTGGGCGACCTTCGTCTCGCACACGGCCGATGGGCTGGTCGCGTCCCACTATCCGGTGCTCCTCGACGAGGAAGCCGACGACATCGTCGTGCTCAGTCACTTCGGCCGGCCCGACGACGAGCTGCACGAGCTCGGCCGGCACGAGGTGCTCGTGATCATCCAAGGGCCGCATGACTACGTGTCGCCGAGCTGGTACGCGCCCGGCGACCTCGTCCCGACCTGGAATCACGTCACCGCTCACCTGTACGGCACGCCGGAAATCCTCACAGAAGACGCGAACTACGCGATGCTCTCGCGGCTGACCGACCACTTCGAGGCGGGGCATCCGCACGGCCGCAGCCTCGACGAGGACGAGGCCGGCACGCGCCGCATCGCGAAGGGCACGGTCGGTCTGCGTCTGCGGGTCACGCGGTTCGACGCGCGGGCCAAGCTCAGCCAGAACAAGCCCGCGGAGGTGCGCGAGAACATCACGGACCACCTCGCCCCGCACAATCCCGCGCTCGCTGAGGCGATGCGGGACGTCGCGCCCTTGCCCGCCTCTCAGGCGCCCTCGGTTGCGAGCTGACCGACGCCGGCCGCCGTCTCGCCGGGTCGCGGGTGCGTCGCCGCCCACGAGGCGAGCAGGCGCAGGCGCTCGGCGGAGGGCGAGCCGGGCTCGGAGGTGTAGATGAGCATGACGTGGCCGGGCTCGGCGGTGAGCGCGAGCTCCTCGTAGGCGAGGGTGAGCTCGCCGACGACCGGGTGGTGGAAGCGCTTCGTGCCCGCGCCGTGCGTGCGGACGTCGTGCGCCGCCCAGAGCCGGCGGAAGGTCTCGCTGCGCGTCGACAGCTCGCCGACGAGTTCCTGCATGGCCGGGTCGTGCGGATCGCGGCCGGCCTCGGCCCTCATCACCCCGACGCACATCTCGGCGAACCGATCCCAGTCCGGGTAGAACTCCCGGGCCGCCGGATCCAGGAACTGGAAGCGCGCGAGGTTCGGCACGCGGCCGCCGTCGCCGATGACGGGGGAGTAGAACGCGCGGCCCAGCTCGTTCGTGGCGAGGAGGTTCTGGCGCGGGTCGCGGACGAACGCGATCCCGTCGGTGATCGACGCGAGCGCCCACTGCAGGCTGGGCCGTGCGGCCGCCGCCCGGCCGCCGCGACGGCGCGGCCGACCGCTGGTGGGGATGCCGTCGGCCGCGCGGGCGAGGTCGAGCAGGTGTGAGCGCTCCGCGTCGTCGAGCTGCAGGGCGCGCGCGATGGCGTCGAGCACCGACGCCGATGCGCCGGCGATGGCGCCCCGCTCGAGCTTGGCGTAATACTCCACGCTGACGCCTGCCAGGATCGCCACCTCGCCCCGGCGCAGCCCGGCGACCCGGCGGCCCGGCCCCGCGGCGATGCCGGCGGCGTCGGGCGTGACGCGGGCGCGGCGAGTCATCAGGAACTCGCGGACCTCGGCTCGATTGTCCATACGAGAAGGCTAGATCGGCTCCGGCGCGCGAGGGGTGCCTTGTCAATACACGTCTCATCAGGAACTCCCCCGGCGGTCGCACTCCCGCGATGCTCGATGCATGACCGAATCCGCCGCCGCGCTGCGTCCCGCACTCACGCGCCTGCTGCCGACGCTGCTGCTCCTGCTGACGGTGTTCGGGCCGATCTCGATGGACCTCTACCTGCCGGCGCTGCCGGCGCTCACGACCGACCTCGGCGCATCGACCTCGGTCGCACAGCTCACGGTGACGGCGTGCCTCGTGGGACTCGCCGCCGGACAGCTCCTCGCCGGCCCGCTCTCGGACCGCTTCGGTCGTCGCGGCATCCTCCTGATCGGCATCGTCGCGTACATCGCCACGTCGGCGCTCTGCGCCGCGACCCCGACGGTCGAGACGCTCATCCTCGCCCGCTTCGTGCAGGGTCTCGCCGGCGGCGTCGGCATCGTCATCGCGCAGGCCGCGGGCCGCGACGTGTACTCCGGCGGCGCGCTCATCCGCTTCTACGGCCGGCTGACCGTCGCCGGCGGCCTTGCCGCGATCATCGGCCCCCTCCTCGGCGGGCTGCTCACCTCCGTCACCGACTGGCGCGGACTGTTCGCCTTCCTCGCCGTCCTCGGCGGCGGCATCCTCGTCATCGCACTGATCGCCTTCCCCGAGACACTGCCGCCCGACCGGCGCACGCACGGCGGATGGGCCCAGACGCTGCGCGACTACCGGACCCTCGTGACGGATGCCCCGTTCCTCGGCGCCGTGCTCAACCAGGGCTTCCTCTACGCGGCGCTCTTCGCGTACCTGGCGGGGTCGACCTTCGTGCTGCAGGACATCTACGGGCTGACCCCGCTCGGCTACGCGCTCGCGTTCGGCCTCAACTCCGCCGGCTTCATGGTGTTCGGCTACGTCGCCGGGCGGCTCGCCGAGCGCTGGAGCGTGCGCGGCACACTCATCGCGGGCATCGTCGTCGCCGGCGTCGGCGCTGCGGGGCTGCTCGTCGCGGGGCTCACGCCGATGCCGCTGTGGGTCGTGGTCGTCTCGCTCTTCGCGCTCGCCGTCGGCGTGGCGATCACCTCTCCGCCGGCGACCACGCTCGCCCTCGTCGACTACCCGCAGATGGCGGGCACCGCGTCGTCGCTGCTGGGCATGGTGCGCTTCGGACTGGGCGGGATCGCCGCTCCTCTGGTCGGTGTCGCAGGTGCCGCGAGCATCCTGCCGCTCGGACTCGTCACCGTTGTCGCGGTCGGCCTCTCGGCGGTCGCGTTCCTCGCCCTCGCCCGTGGCCGACGCCCCGCCTCGAACGCGGAACAGGCAACGGTCGCGGCATCCGTGATCTGAAAACCCCACGCAGAACCCCGAGAACTGCACCCCCGAGAAGAAGGAGAACCCACATGCGCGCAGTCGTCATGTACGCGCCCGGCGACGTCCGGGTCGAAGAGCGGGACGACCCCACGATCATCGAGCCGACCGACGCGATCATCCGCCTCGCGGCCTCGTGCATCTGCGGATCGGACCTCTGGCCGTACCGCGGAGACGACGCGGTCGACCACACGCCGATGGGGCACGAGTACGTCGGCGTCGTCACCGAGATCGGCGATCAGGTGAAGGACGTGAAGGTCGGCGACTTCGTCGTCGGCTCGTTCTTCGCATCCGACAACACCTGCGAGATCTGCCAGGCCGGGTACCAGTCGCGGTGCATCCACGCGTACCCGATGGGCGCGATCGGGACCCAGTCCGAGTACGCCCGCGTCCCGATGGCCGACGGCACCCTCGTGGCCACCCCCGGCATGCCCGACGCCGAGCTCATCCCGTCGCTGCTGGCGGCATCCGACGTGCTCGGCACCGGCTGGTTCGCCGCCGTCGCGGCCGAGGCGGGCCCCGGCAAGACCGTCGCGGTCGTCGGGGACGGCGCGGTCGGGCTGCTCGGCATCCTGGCCGCGAAGCACCTCGGCGCCGAGCGGATCATCGCGATGAGCCGCCACGCCGACCGGCAGGCCCTCGCCCGCGAGTTCGGCGCGACCGACATCGTCGAGGAGCGCGGCGACGAGGGCGTGACGAAGATCAAGGAGCTGACCGGCGGCTACGGCGCGCACAGCGTCATCGAAGCCGTCGGCACGCAGGAGTCGATGATGCAGGCCATCCGCGCGACGCGTGCGGGTGGGCACGTCGGGTATGTCGGCGTCTCGCACGACGTCGCCCTCGACGGGCTCGAGCTCTTCTTCTCCGGCGTGCACCTGCACGGCGGCCCGGCGCCGGTGCGCCGGTTCCTGCCGGAGCTGATCCAGCTCATCTGGGACCGCAGGATCGACCCCGGCAAGGTGTTCGACCTCTCCCTGCCGCTCGAAGAGGCGGCGGAGGGCTACCGGGCGATGGACGAGCGTCGTGCGACGAAGGTGCTCCTGACGGTCTGAGCCCAGCTCTGCCGGCCGGCGAGAGAACGGCCGGCAGGGCGCCGCTCCGGTCCGGTCACATCGGGGCGGGCTCCGCGGTCACGACGGGGCCGTCGCTGACGGGGCCGGCGGCTCAGGCCTCGGCGAAGAGACGATCCAGCACGTGGCGTGCGAACTCCGCCTGGCCCGGCGGCTTGTTCGTGATCATGATGAGCCCCTTCCACAGGGCCCACCCGCGACCGCGCGCCCACGTCGCCTCGTCGACGGCATAGTCCGTGCGGAACCGCTCGCGCGCAGCCGCCTGCGTCGACGTCCAGCGGAACACCGTGTCGCACGCGGGGTCGCCGGCGCCCGCGCAGCCGAAGTCGATGACGGCGGCGAGCTCGGCGCCCCGCACCAGCAGATTATTGAGCGAGACGTCGCCGTGGAACCACCGCGGGGGCGCGGTGAACGGCGCCGCAAGCGCATCCCGCCAGATCCCCGTCGCGAGGTCCCGCTCCCGGCCGTGCACGCGGAAGAGCAGGTCACCCATCTCGTCGTCCCAGTGCTCGAGCGGCCCGCCGCGGAAGGCGCTGTGCAGGCCCGGGGCTGGGGCATCCGTCGCGTCCGCCTCGCCGAGGCGCATCAGGAAGGCCGCGAGGTCGGCGGCGAAGCGCGCCCAGTCGGCGACGGGCGTGACGGATGCCGGCTCCCCGGCCATCCAGCCATACACCGACCACGGTGCGGGGAACAGGTCGCTCGGCTCGCCGATCCCCTCGACCGCGGGGATCGGCAGCGGCACCGCGGGTGCGAGGCGGGGCAGCCACCGCTGCTCCTTGCGCACCTGCGGCACGTAGTCGGGCGCGCTCGGCAGCCGGACGCTGAGGCGGTCGCCCAGCCGGAAGATGCGATGGTCGTTCCCGCCGTTGCGCACCGGGCGGAGCGGAAGGTCGCGCCACTCGGGGAACTGCGCAGCGATCAGCCCGCGGACGAGCTCCTCGTCGATGCGCGACGCCTCGACAGGTACCGTCACGCCGTCGTCCATTTCCGGGGCGCGGCGATCGATCCGCGGTCGACGAAGCGGGTCGGCATCACGATGGTCCGCACCGGCGCCTGGGGGTCCTCGATGCGTTCGAGCAGCGTCCGCATCGCGGTCGCGCCGAGGGCTCCGGCATCCTGATATCTGGTCGAGACGCCCGGCTGCACCATGCTCATCCACGGGGCGTCGTCGAAGCCCGCCAGACTCACATCCGACGGGATGCCGAGGCCCAGTGCCGCCGCGGCGCGCCAGGTCCCCTCGGTGAGCACGTTGTTGGTCGCGAAGACCGCGGTCGGACGATCGGCGCGCGACAGGATGCGCTCGGCCGCGGCCTGGGCCTCGTCGGCATCCCACCCGGCCTGCACGATCAGCGACTCGTCCACGCGCACCCCGCGTGCCGCCAGCGCGTCGAGATATCCCTGCTGGTGCTCCTCGCCGGTGGTCCACTCGGTCTTGTCGATCAACAGGGCGATCCGCTCATGGCCGGCGGCCAGCAGCCGCATCGTGGTGTCGTGCGCCGCCGCCCGGTTGTCGACGACGACGGCGTCGCTCTCTTCGGCGTCGAACCGACGGACGACCTCGATGAGGGGCACGCCGATGCGGCTGAGGAAGCCGCTCAGCTCGCGCGAGACCGGCGTCGCGATGACGCCCGACACACGGGACGCCACCAGCTCCTCGGCGGCCGCGAGCTCGTCGGCGCTGTCGCCGCGCAGGTCGACCATCACGAGGGTGCGGCCGTGCGCGCGTGCCTCCTCGCCGATGCCCGAGGCGAGTTCGGCGTAGAAGACGTTGCGCAGGTCCGAGACGAGGACGCCGACCGAGCGGCTGGTGCGCTGCTTGAGTGCGCGCGCGGTGACGTCGACCACGTAGCCGAGTTCCTTCGCGACCGCACGCACGCGTTCGCGCACCTCCGGGGCCACGTAGCCGTTGCCCGACATCGCCCGGGAGGCGGTGGAGCGCGAGACCCCGGCGGCGTCGGCGACCTCGCGGATGGTCGGGCGCGCGAACGGGGCACCCCGTTCGGTCACCACTCCTCCGTCACGGTCACGGTCAGCTGCACAGAGGACTCCTCGCCGGGTCCGAGGACTATCTCGAACTCTTGCCCGGACGAGCGCCAGCCTAGCGGGAGGAGGGGCGTGATCCCGGCGCGCGCCGGCTGGGGCAGCGGGTTGCGCATGCGCACCGTATAGGCCGCCGATTCGCCCGCGACGGCGCGGCGACGGTAGGGGAGCAGCCGTGCGGTCTGCCCGGAGGGTCCGCGCGCGACCGCCGTCACGCTCATTCCAGTCTCTTCCGGTACTCGTCCCAGGTGCGGCCGATGAGCGAGAGGTGCTCGAGGTCGATCGGCTCACCGTCGCGCACATGCTCGAGGTAATAGAGCGCGGGAACGCCGAGCCCCGCCTGCGTCTCTGCGTGGTCGAGCCACTCCGCGCGGTTGGGCATCGGCCACTGGTCGGTGTCGACCGGATACCCGGGAAGCACCCCCGAGACGATCTCGAACCGTGCGCGAAGCTGCGCCGCGACCGACACCGGCCGGCCGGTGACGTCGTGCTCGAGGACGTCGTTCGTGCGCACCATGTCGGTGACGTCGCCGAACGAGGGGTGCACGGTGTGGGTGATGACGAGGGCGTCGGGCCTGATGGTGTGCGCGCTGGACAGCGCGCAGATCTGCATCCAGCGGGCGCCGTCGCCGTCACTCAGTTCCAGATCCGGGGAGGTCACCACGCCGCGGGGGCCGGTGCGCCAAGAGAGCGAATAGCCGGCTCCGTGAACGGTCCGTCGACCGGAGTCACTCGTCAGCGAGGGAGTGGAACTCATGTCCTCAGTCTATGTGACAACGTTCCCAGGCGCTTGAAGTGAGGAGATGTCAGAGGCGTTCGGCGCACGTCCCCGTGTCAGCGACGCTCGGCGCACCTCGCCATGTCAGCGGTGCTTGGAGATAGCCCGACCTCAGAGGCGTTCGGCGAGTACGGCGCCCTGCGGGTGCTTCTCCGTCGCGCGGGGCTCCCGGTCGAGCACCGCTGTCACGCGGAAACCCGCCTGGCGCAGGGCCTCCCGCACGTACGGCGTGTGGTGAAGGTAGGCGATCAGGTCGACGTCGTGCCCGTACGGCTTGTCGAGCCGGCGCTGTCCGGTGCCCGCCTGGAAACCGAGAAGGAGCAGCCCGCCGGGGCGCAGCACGCGACGGAACTCGGCATACACCACCCCCAGCCGGTGCGGCGGGGTGTGGATCGTCGAATACCAGGCCAGCACGCCGTCGAACGGCTCATCGGCGAAGGGCAGCTCGGCGTTGTCCGCGGCGACGAGTTCGAGTTCCGGATGCCGCGACCTGGCCTCGGCGAGCATCGCCGGAGAGAGATCGCTGCCCGCGATCACGAGCTCCGGGTCCAGCGTCAACAGGTGCGAGATCATGCGCCCGGTGCCGCAGCCGGCGTCGAGCACTGCCGCCGGCCGAGACTCGAGCCCCTCGACGAAGTGCTGCACCATCGCGAGCTCGGGGGCCGCCTCGTACCGCGTGTCGGGCAGCATCGCGGCATAGCTCGCTGCCACCTCGTCGTAGGCGGTGCGCGTGCGCTCGACGTCGGCCGAGGTCATGCGGCACTCGCTGCCGGCGCCGTTCCGGTTCGACCGGAATCCAACGACGCGAGCAGAAACCGGTGGGTCTCGGGATCGGCGGCCGCCACCAGACCCTGCACGCCCGTGTGGAGTTCTCCGCCGTCGAGGTTGGTGAGGACCACGCCCGCCGCACGGCAGAGCGCGATTCCCGCGGCCCAATGAACGTTCCCCTCCAGCTCTCCGCCGGTGACGTAGCCCGCTTGCTGTCCCGTCGCCACCCACGCGAGGGCGAGCGTCGTCGAGAGGCACTGTGGTCGCAACCGCGCGCGGAAGACCGGGTCCGCCAACAGCGGGAGACCCATCCGATCAGGAAGACGCCGTTCGAGGTTGAGCGCGACGAGGCGGGACGACGCTGTCGGCGTGAGCGCGGTGTCGTCCTGACCCGCTCCATCCCCCAGCGCCTGGCGCCGCCATGCGTCGACGCCGTCCGTCCAGAACACGCATCCGGCCGCCGGATCCGCGACGGCGGCAGCAGTGGTCGAGCCGTCGATCTCCAAAGCCACGTTGACGCCGAAGAGGGGGACGCCCGCCGCGAAGTTGAGGGTTCCGCAGATCGGATCGACGAGCCAGCGACGCGAGGACTCGCCGTCGCTGCCGAGCTCCTCGCCGACGATGGCGTCATCGGGCCGATGCCGTGTCAGCACCGCGCGGATCGCGCGTTCCGCCTCGATGTCGGCCGCCGTTGTGAAGTCGACACCGTCCTTATCCGTGCGCTCGGCAGCGCTTCCGTAGCGGGCTCGCGCCACCTCCGCACCTGCCAAGGCGGCGAGCATCGCGACATGTGCGTCGGAAGAACTTGCGTCTGAAGAACCTGCGTCAGTAGGTGCGGATCCCATCACCGGTTCAGTCAAGCACGTACCTCACCCGCGGTTCCTCGGCGCGCGCGCACTGCGCACCGGCGGGGTGTGAGCAGCTCCAGTGGGAGCGCTCAGAAGGGTGGGCCGTCTGGCGAACCGGGTGGGTTGTGGTCGGTGGACAGCCAGGGTTCGCGCATCATCTGTCGTCGGCGTTGCG
>NZ_MWLP01000072.1:0-33414 GCF_010634885.1 Microbacterium sp. B35-04
CGGCGTTCGATTGGGCGCGCGCTCATGCGGCGGAGTTCGGCGGGCGCACGGATGCCGTGGCCATCGGCGGTGCGAGCGCCGGAGGCAATCTCGCGGCGGGCGCCGCGCTGCGGCTGCGCGACCGGGGCGCGGCCGGTCTGCTGGCGCAGGTGCTCGTGTACCCGGTGCTGCACGCGGTGCTGCCCGAGCCGGACGACGAGCTCGCCGCGATCCTCGCGCAGCAGCCGCCCGCACTGCGGTTCCCGCCGGAGGCGACGCGGGCGATCAACGCGAACTACCTCGGCGGCGCGTCGCCGGACGAGCTCTACGCGTTCCCCGGTGGTCACGATGTGCGCGGAGCGGCGCCGGCGCTCGTCGTGGCCAGCGAGGGCGACGAACTGCGGCCGTCGGCCGAGGCCTACGTCGGGGACCTCGCCCGCAGCGGCGTCGACGTCGAGTACGTCAAGGAGCGCGGCGCGATCCACGGATACCTGAACGTGGTCGGCGACGTCACCGCCGCACGCACCGCGGACCGCATCTCGCGCTTCCTGAACGAGCGCGCCGCCGAGGCGAACGCATGAACGGGGACTGGCTCGGGCTCGGCGGGTCGCGCGTGCTCGTCGCCGGCGCCGGCGGCATCGGCGGCGCCTGCGCGCTCGCGTATGCGGGTGCCGGGGCATCCGTCGCCGTCGTCGACCGCGATCAGCGCGCTCTGGAGTCGATCGGCGCGGAGCTCGCGGCGACCGGCTCGCCCTTCGAGCTGATCCAGGCGGATCTCACCGAGCACGGGGCGGGGAAGCGCGTGGTCGCCGACGCCGTCGAACGGCTGGGCGGGCTCGATGTGCTGCTGCACGCCGTCGGGGTCAACGACCGCCGCCCGATCCTCGAGTTCACGGAGGACGAGTGGGACCACATCCTCCGCGTGAACCTGTCGTCGCTGTTCGGCCTGGCCCAGGCCGCGGGGCGGCACATGGTCGGCCAGGGCCACGGTCGCGTGCTCGCGCTGTCGAGCGTCTCGGGGCTCCTCGCGCACCACTCGCACGGTCCGTACGCCGCCTCCAAGGGAGGCATCAATCAGCTGCTGCGCGTCATGGCGCGCGAGTGGGCGTCCGCAGGGGTCACCGTCAACGCGCTCGCCCCCGGCTACATCGAGACGCCGCTGACCGCGGGTCACCTGTCCAAGCCGGGCAAGCGGGAGGAGCTGGAGAGCCTCGTCCCCGCCGGCCGGCTCGGCACCCCGGACGAACTCACCGGCCCTGCGCTCTTCCTGTCCTCACGTCATGCCGGATTCGTCACCGGCCATGTCATGTACATCGACGGCGGGCGCACGCTCGTCTGACAACTGCCGGTCCCCGAGCTCGTCGAGGGACGGAACGAAGGAGACACCATGACCGACCCGCAGATCTATCCGCGCTTCGCCGGGAAGACCGTGCTCGTCACCGGCGCCGGCACCGGCTTCGGCGCAGAGATCGCCGTTCGCGCCGCGCAGGAGGGCGCGAAGGTCGCCGTGCACTACCGCTCGTCGAAGGCGGGCGCCGAGGCGACGCTGCAGCGTATCCGCGAGGCGGGCAGCGACGGCATCCTGGTCCAGGCCGACATCGGCTCGTGGGACCAGATCAAGCGCATGGCCGACGAGGTGTGGGCGGCTTTCGGGACTCTCGACGTGCTGGTGAACAACGTCGGCGACGTCTCGAGCGAGCAGATGAACTGGGACGAGCTGACGCAGGAGGCCCTCGACGCGGTCATCGACATCGACGTCAAGGGGACGCTCCTCATGACCCATGAGTTCGGCGAGCGGATGCTGGACCAGGGGCACGGCAATATCGTCCAGGTCGGCTCGACCGTGATCGTGCGGGGCTCCGCCCGCGCACCGCAGTACGCGGCCGCGAAGTACGCCATCCTCGGCATCACGAAGTCGTATGCGAAGGCGTTCGCCCCCGCGGTGCGCGTCAACACCTTCGCGCCGGGATTCATGGAGACCGAGCGGCTGCTGAACCGCGAGGACTGGAAGAACGGCCGCCGCGAGGTGCTGCTCTCGCAGACGCCGATGGGCGTCATCCCGCCGCCCGAGTTCGTCACCGGCGCCTGCCTGTGGCTCGCGACCGACGAGGCAGCCCATCTGACCGGCGGCTACATGCTCGCCGACGGCGGATTCAACATGGTCGGCGCCTGAGCGCGGGCCCACCCCCTCTCCTTCGGTCGTTGAGCGAGCGAAGCGAGACGAAACGCACTGAACCAAGGAGAAACCAATGAAGCTCATCACCTTCGACGGCGGCCGCGTGGGCCGTCTGGAACTCGAGGAGGGCGTCGTCATCGAGCTCGACGTGCCCTCGACCCGCGAGTACTTCGAGCGCGGCGGCAAGGTCACCGAGACCGGTGAACGCCTCGCGCACGCCGACGTCCGGCTCGAGGCGCCGATCCGCCCCAAGAAGTTCTTCCACACCGCCGGCAACTTCGCCGACCACCACAACGAGCTGACCGCCGTGGACTGGTCGCATCCCGTACACAAGGGCATCGTGTTCTTCCAGAACGTCGACGCGATCATCGGCCCGGGCGACGACATCGTGTACCCCGACCACCTGACCAAGGAGATGGACTACGAGCTCGAGCTGGCGATCGTGATCGGCAAGTCCGGCAAGTTCTTCGGCCCCGAGGAGGCCGATGACTACATCGCGGGCTTCACGGTGTTCAACGACATCTCCGCGCGCGACATCCAGCGCAAGGAGATGGAGTCCGGCGTCTTCTCGTTCTCGAAGGCCATCGACACGTTCTGCCCGATCGGCCCGTGGATCGTCACGCGCGACGAGGTGCCCGACATGCACGAGCTGCCGATGCAGCTGCGGGTCAACGGCGAGGTGCGCCAGCAGGGCAACACGAACCAGACCCGCATCAAGTTCCCGCACCTGGTGGCGTACCACTCGCCGCAGACCTACACCGCCGGCGACCTCATCACGACCGGCACAATCTCGGGCGTCGCCGCCGTGCAGCCGAATCCGTTCGACTTCTACCTCAAGCCCGGCGACGAGATCGAGGCCGAGATCACCGGCATCGGCACGCTCCGCAACCGGGTGATCAGCTGGGAGGACCGCTACGGCGAGCCCGCTCCGCAGCGGGTCGACTGGTGAGGCTCGCCAACCTCGCCGGCCGCGCCGCCCTCGTCATCGACGGCGGCGCGGTCGACGTCGAGACCGCGTCGGACGGACGCTTCGGCCCAGACCCCCAGGTGCTGTTCGACGACTGGCCGGCGTTCGCGGAGTGGGCCGCGACGATGACGGATGCCTCGTCGGAGGCTGGGCCCACACGGCCAGAGGCTCCGCGCGACGCGCCAGCGGCGCGTGGAGGGGTCGTGGGGACCGTTCCCCTCGACGTCACCGACCTCGGCGCGCCGGTGCCGCGTCCGCGGCAGGTGTTCGCCATCGGGCTGAACTATGCCGAGCACGCCGCGGAGGCGGGCTACCCGCCGGACTCGATGCCCGTCACCTTCACCAAGTTCCCGTCGTCGATCGTGGGGCAGCAGGCCGTGGTCGAGCTGCCTGAAGGCAACGTGGACTGGGAGGTCGAGCTCGTCGTCGTGATCGGGCGCGAGGCGCACAAGGTCGACCGCGAGAGCGCCTGGGATCACGTCGCCGGGCTGACCATCGGCCAGGATCTGTCGGAGCGCATCACCCAGCTGCAGGGTTCCGCGCCGCAGTTCAGCCTCGGCAAGTCGTTCCCGGGCTTCGGTCCGACCGGGCCGTGGCTGGTGACCCCCGACGAGTTCGCCGATCGCGACGACCTCGCCATCTCGTGCCGCCTGTCGGACGAGACCATGCAGTCCTCTCGGACGTCGATGATGCTCTACGACGTGCCCGAGCTGCTCGTGCGGCTCTCGGCCGTCTGCCCGCTGCTGCCCGGCGACATCGTCTTCTCGGGCACGCCGGCCGGCATCGGCAACCGTCGCACACCGCCGCGGTTCCTCACGCCCGACGACGTGCTGGTGAGCGAGATCGAGGGCATCGGCACGCTCACGACACGCTTCACCGTCGCCGACTGACCGCTGGCCGACTGACCGCGACCTCCCGACCGCCTGGCCGATGAGCCCGTTGAAGCGTCCGAGATTTGCGAGGATCCATGACCCCGTACGACCTGCGCGTCGAGTACCTGCACGCGCCGATCGGCGTCGGCACCCGCGAGCCCCGGTTCTCGTGGCTGGTCGACCTCGTCCAGGACGCCTTCGAGCTGGAGGTGTCCACCGGCGGACGGGTCGTCTGGGCGAGCGGTCCGGTGGACGGCTCGAACGCCGGACTCGTCGCCTACGCGGGGGAGCGGCTCGCCTCGAACAGCGCCTGCCGATGGCGCGTGCGCAGCAGGTCGTCCGAGGGCGATTGGTCGGAGTGGGCGGCGTCGACGTTCGAGATGTCCCTCCTCGATCCCGCGGACTGGTCGGCGGAATGGGTCGAACCCGCGCAGCAGGAGGCCGTCGTCGAACGGTGGAGCATCGTGGACTGGGTCCGAGGGCTCGGCCCCGAGGCGCCGCCCGAGGAGCGACTGCGGCCGCCGCAACTGCTGCGCCAGGGGTTCCAGGTCGGCCCGGGCGCGGTGCGCGCCCGGCTGTTCGCCACCGCTCGCGGTGTGTACTCGGCGTTCGTCAACGGCCACCGCGCCGACGACGCTGTGCTCGCGCCGGGCTTCGACAGCTACGCGCAGCGCATCTCGTTCTCGTCGTCCGATGTGACGGCGGCGCTGACCGAGGGCGAGAACGTGCTCGGAGTCGCGCTGGCCGACGGCTGGTGGGCCGGCCGCATCGGTCTCACCGGCTCGAGCGCGCAGTTCGGCACCCGCACGTCGGCGATCTGGCAGCTGCACATCGACTACGCCGACGGCACCACGCAGGTCGTGGCATCGTGCTCCGACGTGCGCAGCACGACGGGCCCCTGGGCGTACGCCGACCTGTTCGTCGGCGAGCGGTTCGACCGCCGCGCCGAGCCGGTGGGATGGCGCAGTCCGGGATTCGACGACGGCGAATGGATGCCGGTGGCCGAGGCCGGCGCCGACCACCAGCTTCTCGTGCCCTTCCGCGGCGAGCCCGTTCGCCGCGTGCTCGAGGTCGCTCCCGTCGCCCTCGTCGAGACAGCGGACGGCACGATCGTGGACTTCGGCCAGGTGCTCGTCGGACGCCTGCGGCTGCGGCTGCGCGACGCGGCGCCGGGGCAGGAGATCGTGCTCGAGCACACCGAGACGCTCGCCGCCGACGGCTCGTGGTTCGAGAACATCGTCGGCATCAACAAGGAGCAGACCGATGTCTATGTCGCCGCGGGCGGCGCCAGCGAAGGGGGTCGAGAGCGCGCCGAGGAGTGGGAGCCGGAGTTCACGTTCCACGGCTTCCGGTACGCGAGGATCAGCGGGCTGACGGCCGCGCTCGTCGCTGATGACGTGGTCGCCGTGGTGCTGGCCAGCGACCTGGAGCAGACCGGCTCGTTCGCGTCATCCGATCCGCGCCTGAACCGCCTGCACGAGAACGTGGTGTGGAGTCAGCGCGGCAACTTCCTCTCGGTGCCCACCGACTGCCCGCAGCGGGAGCGGGCCGGGTGGACGGGCGACATCCAGGCGTTCGTCGGCACCGCGACCGACAACGCGCAGGTCGTTCCGTTCCTCTCGCGCTGGCTCGACAACGTGCGCGCCGACCAGCTGCCCGACGGGCGGATCCCGATCTTCTCGCCGCGCTCGCCGTTCGACGCCGAGGCAGCGGCCGCGGCGCAGGGCATCGGCTCGATCGTCGCGGCGGCCGGCTGGAGCGACGCCATCGCGATCGTGCCGTGGACCCTGTACGAGCGCACCGGAGACCGTCGCGTGCTCGAGGAGAACTACGAAGCGATGCTCCGCTGGATCGAGTACCAGCGCGCGACCGCCGCGGCGGAGCTGCCCGAGGCGCTCGCCGGCACCGAACTCGCGGACGAGCGCAGGCGCGCGCAGTCATCGCTTTACAACACCGGCCTGCACTTCGGAGACTGGCTGACTCCGAGCACGATGGAGGGCCGCCCGGTGCACGAGGCGATCGGGATCGCCCCGGCGCTCACCAGCGAGTATCTCGCGCCGATGTTCCAGGCGCGGACGCTGACGATCGCCGCGCGCGCTGCAGCGGTTCTCGGACGGGATGCGGAAGCCGCAGCCTTCGCCGCGCGTGCTGCCGAGGTGCGCGCGGCCTTCGCCGCCGAGTACATCGACGCCGACGGCGACCTCCCCGTGCACCTGCAGGGGGTGTACGTCCTCGCGCTCGCCTTCGACATGGTCCCGCCCGGGCTGCGTGCCCGCACGGCGGCGCGGCTCGTGGAGCTCATCCGCAAGCGAGGGAACCGGCTCGACACCGGATTCCTCTCCACGCCGTACCTGCTCGACGTGCTGTGCGACAACGGCTACTCCGACGTCGCACGCACGCTGCTGTGGCAGTCCGAGATGCCGTCGTGGCTCTATGAGATCGACCGCGGAGCGACGACGATCTGGGAGACGTGGGATGCGATCTCACCGGACGGCGAGATCCGGCCCATGTCGTTCAACCACTACGCGCCGGGCAGCGTCGACGACTGGCTGTACCGCCGGGTCGCCGGCATCCGCTCCACCTCGCCCGGCTACCGCACCGCGGTGATCGAGCCCGATTTCGATGCGGGCGTGGACGAGGTGCGCGCCCATGTCGGCACGCCCTTCGGCCGATTGGCTGTGGAGTGGACGAGCACGGCGGGCGCTGCTGCTGGGCGCACGCGGCCGGAGGCTCCGCCCTACTCGCCAGCGGGGTCGGCGCTTGGGGGGTCCGCGGGGACGGCACGCGGAGGGGGCGTGGGGACCGTCACCGTCGACGTGCCGTTCGGCGTCACGGCCCGTCTCGTCGCGGGTGGTGTCGACGTCGCGCTCCCGCCGGGGCGCAGCACCCACGCGATCGAGCTCGGCGGATCGTGACACCGCCGGCGGATATCGCCCGATAGCTCGCGCACCTCCTCCACAGGGCGGTCGTGCGCTCTGTGCAGACGGCGCCATCCACAGGCGAGAAAAGAGCTTTGATCTGGGGTTCAAATGTCGGAGGCCCCATCAGAATGGGTGCATGACGAACCTCGCCGCCGCCCTCAGTCTGGTGGTGTCAGTGCGCGAGGAAGACCTGTCCACCGGCCGCGGCCGCGCACACCTGCCCGACGATGACGAGCCGATCTCGCTCGCCGCGGCCCGGCACATCGCGTGCGTCGGCGCGGTGCAGCGGGTCGTGTTCGGCAACTCCTGGACAGCGTCACTCCGCGGCGGCGCCGAGCCTCAGCGCACGCCGCGCATCATCTTCAGCACCGGCTTGGCGGCGGCGAGGAGCGCGAGGCCGAGCACGATCGCGATGCCGCCGAGGATCGTGAAGTACGGCACCTCGTTGGTGGGGTCGTAGAACTGCGCGAGCCAGCCGGCGATCGCGGTGCCGAGGGCGATCGAGAGGAAGTACAGCGCGACCATCTGGGTGTGGAACCGCTGAGGCGCGAGCTTCGTGGTCACCGACAGCCCCGGGGGCGAGATGAACAGCTCGGCGATCGTGAACACCAGGAGGATCAGGACGATCGCGAGGAGCGGCGTGGAGTTCGGCGCACCGTTCGCCCACGGCAGGAACAGCAGGAAGGCGACGCCCATGACCATCGCGCCGAGCGAGAACTTCACCGGCGCTGAGGGTGCCCTGTCGCCGAGTTTGGTCCAGACGGCGGCGAAGACGCCCGACAGGATGATCACGAAGATCGGGTTGATCGAGTTCACCCACGACACCGGCATCTCCCAGCCGAGGATCGTCCGATCGAGCTGCTTGTCGGAGTAGATCGTCAGCACCGTGAACTGCTGCTGGTACAGCGACCAGAATCCGACGTTCACGACGAACAGCGGGATGAAGCCGATGACACGCGAGCGATCGTCGGCGGTGATGGCGCGCGAGGAGATGATGACGGAGAAGTAGGCGATCGCCGCGGCGAGCGTGGCGAGGATCACGATGCCGGCGAGGTTGTCGGCACGGATCACGCCCGTCAGCACGAGCACCACGATGAGCAGCAGTCCGGCGACGCCGATGCCGATCATCACGCCGCGGCGGTTGGCGGGCAGGGGGTTCGCCACCACACGCGACGACGCGGGAAGCTGCTTGCGCCCGAACGAGTATTGGATGAGGCCGATCGCCATGCCGACCGCGGCGGCGCCGAAGCCCCAGTGGAACCCGACGTTGCTCTGCAGGAACCCGGTGACGATCGGCCCGAGGAACGCACCCAGGTTGATGCCGAGGTAGAACAGCGAGAAGCCCGCGTCGCGTCGCGGATCCTTCGGGGAGTAGAGCGTGCCGACGACCGCGGTCGCGTTCGCCTTCAGGCCGCCCGATCCGACGGCGACGAGGATGAGGCCGACGCCGAGCCCCCACACGCTCGGGAGCAGGGCGAGCGCGATGTGACCGGCCATGATCACCCAGGCGCTGAAGAACAGCACCCGCTCCGAGCCGAGCAGGCGGTCGGCGACCCACGCGCCGAGGATCGTCGACAGGTAGACCGTGCCGCCGTACGCGCCGACGATGCCGGTGGCGGTCGCCTCCGGGATGCCGAGCCCGCCGTCCGCGACGGAGTAGTACATGTAGATGAGCAGGATGCCCTGCATGCCGTAGAAGCTGAACCGCTCCCACATCTCGACGCCGAAGATGTGCGCGAGCGCCCAGGGCTGTCCGAAGAACCTCGCGTCGTGGTCGGCCCCGTCGTCCGGTGCGGTGGTTCCCGCTGCGTCAGTTCCGCTCGCCGCAGCGACGGTGCCGGTCCTCGTGGCGTCGCCCGCCGCCGTCGCGCCGTCCGGCGGCCCTACGGGCACCTGCTCGGGCTCGCCACTGCCGGGTCGAGTCCCGTCGTCGTCCTGAAAGCCCTGATCACGCCCGCTCATCGCCCGCTCCCGTCGCCCCGGTGACGTCAGGCTAGCGACCGGGCGCACGAGCCGATAGACCCACCTCGGGCCCTAGTCTGAGCACGACCCCTCACAGGACGGCGCCACATGCGGATCGGAATCATCGGCGGGGGAGCGGCGGGACTCGCGACCGCGTGGCTGCTGGAGCGCGATCACGAGGTGACGCTGTTCGAGCGGGACGACCGCTTCGGCGGTCATGCGCACACGGTCGACATCGAGGTCGAAGGACAGCAGATCCCCGCCGACGCGGGCTTCCAGTTCTTCGCGCCGAGTGCGGCTTACGCGACCTTCAACCGGCTGCTCGACGCGCTCCAGGTCTGCCGCGAGTCGTACCCGGCGACCCTCACCGTGGCCGGCAGCGACGGCACCGGACCGACCGCGATGCCGCCGTTCCGAGGGGTGCGTCCGGTGTGGTCGTCGTTGCGTCCCGAAGCGATCGGCCGGCTGCTGCGCTTCCGATCGTTCCTCGCCGGGATTCCGGCGTTCCTCGCCGAGCACGACACCACCGTCACCATCGCGGAGTACATCGAGCGCAAGCGGCTGCCTCGGTCGTTCGTCGACGGCTTCCTGCTCCCGCTCCTGCTCGCATTCTGGTGCGTCGACCTCGCCGACTTCCGCCGCTTCTCGGCCTACAACGCGCTCTACTACCTCGGAGCCAACCTCCCGAGGGGCCTTCGGCCGCCGGTACAGAGCCAGATCCCGGGCGGACTTCGCGTCTACGTCGAGGCCCTCATCGCCTCCCTCGAGCGGGCGACGCTGCACTCCGGCTCACCGGTCGAGTCCGTCACGCGGGAAGGCGACGGCACTCTCGGGATCGAGGCGGGCGGGGTACGGCATCCGTTCGACCATCTCGTGTTCGCGTGCAGCGCCCGCCAAGCCCATGCGCTGCTTGCTCACCTTCCCGAAGTCGCCGAGCTGACGCAGCAGCTTGCGAGGTTCGACTACTTCACGACGACGATCGCGATCCACGGTGACCGAAGGCTGATGCCGCGCGACGAGGCGGCGTGGTCGGTGGTGAACATCCGCGCGGATGCCGCGCACAGCTCGCTGTCGATCTGGGATCCGGCGCGCGGGCTCCCGGTCTTCAAGAGCTGGGTCACGTACGACGACGTGCTTCCGGAGCCCCTCTATGCCACCGCGACCTACGAGCACGGCCTGATCGACACCGCCTACTTCGACGCCCAGCGGCGGCTGCGCCCGCTCCAGGGGCGCCACGGGATCTCGCTCGCCGGGCTCTATACCGCCGACGCCGACTCGCACGAGAGCGCGATCCTGTCGGCGGTGGCCGTCGCCGAGCGGCTCGCCCCGGACTCCCTCCGCCTCGCGCGCCTGCGGGGCTGACCCGGGTACGTCCTGACGGGCTCAGGCGCTTACGCGACCCCGGCCGGGTGCGCGCACGTCAGGAGGTCACTCGCGGAGGGACGGATGCCGCTCCTCGGGCGCGTGATGGCGCGGGATGAACAGGGCCACCACGAGGGCGACGATCGCGGCGGCCCCGCCGAGGATCAGCGACAGGGTGAAGCCGGTCGTCGTCGGGACCGGGACGCCTTCGAAGTCGACGGTGTAGGTGGCCAGCACCGCGCCGATGACCGCCGCGGCGGTGCTGGTGCCGAGCGAGCGGAACAGGGCATTGAGGCCGTTCGACGCGCCGGTCTCGCTCTGCGGGACCGAGCGCATGATGAGCATCGGCATCGAGGCGTACCCGAAGCCGATGCCGGCACCGATGAGGATGTTCGCGACGAGGATGTGCCACACCTCGGAGGAGAACAGCAGCGTGAAGCCGTAGGCCGCGATCAGCGAGAGCGCGCCGAGCAGCAGCAGGAGCTTGGGCCCGGTGCGGAACGCGATGCGACCGGCGATCGGCGACAGCAGCATCATGACGATCCCCGAGGGCATGACGATCAGGCTCGCGACCAGCAGCGACAGCCCGAACCCGGCGCCGGTCGCAACGGGCAGCTCGAGCATCTGCGGGTACACGACGTTCGAGGCGAAGAGCGAGAACCCCATCGCCACCGAGGCGATGTTCGTCAGCAGCACCGCGGGGCGGGCGGCGACCCGCAGATCGAGCAGCGGCTCGTCGATGCGCAGCTCGAACCATCCCCACAGCAGCAGCACGACCAGCCCGCCGAGCCCGCACACCAGCACCGGCGGGGACCCCCAGCCCCATTCGTTGCCGCGCGAGATCGCCAGCAGGATGCCGATGAGGCCGACCGCGAGTCCAGCGGCGCCGAGGTAGTCGAATCGGCCGGCGGTGCGCAGCACGCTGACCGGCACGATCCAGAGGACGAGCGCGAACACGACGACGCCGAGGCCGGCCGCCATCCAGAACAGCAGGTGCCAGTCGCTGCGCTCGGTGATGAGCGCGCTGATCGGCAGGCCGAGCGCGCCGCCGACGCCGAGCGTCGCGCTCATGAAGGCGATCGCGGAGTCGACGCGGTCCTCATGCAGCACATCGCGCATGATCGAGATGCCGAGCGGTACCACGCCGACGATGGCGCCCTGCAGCGTGCGTCCGACGATGATGCCGACGATTCCCGGCGACAGTGCCGCCACGACCGAGCCGGCGACCATCACTGCGACGAGCACGAGCACGATGCGGCGCTTGCCGTACATGTCGCCGAGTCGCCCCGAGATCGGGGTGATCACGGCGGCCGCCAGCAGCGTCGAAGTGACCACCCACGCCGTGTCCTCGCGGCTGGAGTTCAGCAGCTCCGGCAGCTTGGACTGGATGGGCACCATGAGGGTGAACATGAACGACGAGCAGAGCCCTGCGACGGCCAGCACGGCCACGATGGCGCCCTGCCGAGGCATCCGGGTGAGTCTTCTTCTCGCGTCCTCATCACCCGTGCCCATCGCTTCAGGCTATCGGCGCTCTGGGGCATCGGCTCCGGGGCAGGTGCGCCGGGGCATGCGGTTGTTGAGCGAGCGAAGCGAGACGAAACGCGTGGGTGTGCCGTCAGCGCCGCGCTCAGGCGTTTCGTCTCTGCGTTTCGACTCGCAAGCTCGCTCAACGACCGCGTTCCTCGCTCGCCCAACGACGTCTGATTGCACCGGAGTACCGTGAAGGGATGGCCGAGACCGCGACGCCGCCCGGCATCGACATCCGCCCGCTCGACACCGTCGACGAGGTCCACCGCGCCTCGGAGGTGCTCGCCGAGGTGTGGGGCGGCGACCGCGGTGGCATGCCGCCGAACCTGCTGCGGGCCCTCGCGCACTCCGGCAACTACGCGGTCGGCCTGTACGACGGGGATCGCATGGTCGGGGCATCCGTCGCCTTCTTCGCCGTGCCCTCGGCGCGCTCGATGCACAGCCACATCACCGGCGTGCTGACCGACCACCAGTCTCAGGGGCTCGGCCGCGTGCTGAAGCAGCATCAGCGGGAGTGGGCGCTCTCCCGCGAGGTCGGGCACATCACCTGGACCTTCGACCCGCTCGTCGCCCGCAACGCGCACTTCAACCTCCGGGTGCTCGGCACGCGCGTCACCGAGTACCTCGTGAACCACTACGGTCCGATGGACGACGGCGTCAACCGCGGCGACGAGACGGACCGCATCATGGTGTCGTGGGCGCTCGCCGCGCCGCCCGTGCCGACACCCGGCGACGATCGGGTGGTCGCGTCTGTCGAGATCCCGCACGACATCGAGGCGATGAGGCGCGAAGCGCCGACGGATGCCGCATCCTGGCGCCTTCGCGTGCGCGAAGAGCTCACCGGGCACCTGGCCGAAGGCCTCGTGATCGGCGGCTTCGACGACGCGCGCGGGTACCTGCTCGTTCCCGGTCGTTGAGCGAGCGCGCGGACTCCGATCCCCGGTCGTTGAGCGAGCGAGCGCGGACTCCGATTCCCGGTCGTTGAGCGAGCGAGCGCGGACTCCGATTCCCGGTCGTTGAGCGAGCGAGCGCGGACTCCGATTCCCGGTCGTTGAGCGAGCGAGCGCCAGCGAGCGAGACGAAACGCCTCGAGCACGCCGAAGACGTTTCGTCTCGCTTCGCTCGCTCAACGACCGGGTGGCTCCTTCGTGGGGTCGCCGGGTCGCACGTCGGCGTCGTCGCGGATGTCGATGCGCGTGACGCCCTCGCGATGAGTGACGTCGATGCGCGGGTCGGCGTCGGACTCCACGGCGTCCGGCGCCGACGTGAGCTGGTCGCGGCGCTTCTCCTCCTCGGTCATCCCGGTGTCGTCGGTCTCATCGGTGTCGTCGGTGTTGTCAGGGGCGTTCATGGTCATCCTTTCCGCCACTCGTCGCTCTTCAGGTGGGAGCCTGCCTGCGGGCCCATCTGCAGCATTCCGCCGTCGACGGTCCAGCTCGCGCCGGTCACATAGCTGGCCGCCGGAGACGCGAGGAACGCGACGACCGCGGCGATCTCGTCGGGCTTTCCTGGGCGCCCGAGCGGGATGCCCGGGCGGCGGGTGCGCTCGGCGTCCTCGGGTTCCTGATCGGTCAGCGGCGTCGCGATCTCGCCCGGAGCGACGGCGTTCACCGTGATCGCATGCTCGCCGAGCTCCTGAGCCATCGTCTCGATGAGGCCGCCGAGGCCGTGCTTGGCCGCGACGTACGCCGATCCCACGCGCGGCTGCGTCTCGTGCACGCTCGTGATCGCGACGAGGCGCCCGCCGGCCCCCGCGCGCACCATGTGCCGGGCGGCCGCCTGCAGTCCGGCGAAGGCGCCGTCGAGGTTGAGGGCGACGACCTGACGCCAGTCCTCGATCGAGACCTCGAGGAACGGTCCACCCGAACCGCCGCCCGCGTTGTTCACGAAGACGTCGAGCCCGCCGAGCCGCTCGACGAGCCCGCCGATCGTGCCCGCGACCTCGTCGAGCCTGGTGGCGTCGAACCGCGTCACCTCGGCCCGCTGCCCGCGCTCGCGCACGGCGGCGGCGGTGCGCTCGGCGCCTTCCTTATCGCTGTGCCACGTGATGCCGACGTCGAGCCCCGCGTCGGCCAATGCCAGCGCGGTCGCCTGCCCGATGCCCGAGTCCGAGGCGGTCACGATCGCGTGCCGCGGGGCGAAGTCGAAGGTGTCCATGCGCCCGACGCTACGAGCGTGCTCGGACTGCGCGCACGGGGTTGCCATCGGGACGACGACCGGCTACTGATCCTCGGCGCACTTACGGGCGGTTCGCACACCGCCGGCGAGGCACCCTGCGGTGCCGGGTGGCGCGGCCGGGCGCACCGCAGTTGAACTGCCCTTCCGCAGGCGGAATCCTGCCCACTTCGTCCTGCGGAAGCGTGAATCTCCTGCGCAACAACCCCTGCAGTCGTAGGCTCTCGCCCATGCCTCCCGCACCCGCGTACCGCGCGCACTTCGACTTCGACATCCGCTTCGCCAACGGGGGCGGCCTGTCGGGCACGGGGTTCCGGCTCGACCTGCCCTCGCCCGAGCTCACGCAGGACGAGATCGCGCGCCTGCTGATCGTGCACCTCGGGCTCGCGCTCGTCGACGAGGTGGAGCTGCGCGGCCTTCGGGTCGTCGAGGAGGCGCACCGTGGCAGCCGCGGCGTCGAGACGGTTCCGGATGCCGCAGCTTACGGCTCGTCGACCCGCATCGTGGATCTCAGCCATCCGATCCGGGCCGGTCTCGTGACGTACCCGGGGCTCCCCGCGCCGACAATCACACCCCACCTCACCCGTGAGGACTCGCGTGCCCGCTACGCGCCGGGCACCGAGTTCGCGATGGACGTCATCCACATGATCGGCAACACCGGCACGTACCTCGACTCGCCGTTCCACCGGTACGCCGCCGGCCCCGACCTGGCAGGCCTCGACATCTCGTCGCTCGTCGGCCTTCGCGCCGAGGTGTTCCACCTCGAGGACGCGTGGGATGTCGGGCGCCGAGGCATCCGTTCGTCCACGCTCGCCGATCGTGACGTGCGTGGAGCCGCCGTGCTGCTGCACACCGGCTGGGACCGGTGGTTCGGGCAGCCGGAGTACGGGACCGGCGCGCCGTACCTCACCGGCGAGGCCGCGCAGTGGCTCGTCGATGCCGGCGCGGTGCTCGTGGGCATCGACTCGGTCAACATCGACGACACCGAGTCGGGAGGTGAGCGGCCCGCGCACAGCCTGCTGCTCGGCGCCGGTGTGCACGTCGTGGAGCACCTCACGAACCTTGCGGCAGTGCCGCCGCGCGGCGCGCGGTTCACCGCGGCCCCGCCCGCGGTCGAGGGCTTCGGCACGTTCCCGGTGCGCGCCTTCGCCGAGCTCCCCGCCTGACCTGTCAGGAATCGCGAAAGGGTAGATTTCCTCACGCCCGCGCGCGCGGAAATCTACCCTTTCGCGATTCCGGATGTCGGAACCCCCTCGTACCGTGAAGACATGGACGCGGTACGTGTGACGTATCAGCCCCGGCATGCGGGCCTCTTCTCGTGGGAACGAGGAGAAGAGATGCGCGAGCACATCGAGACACTGATCATCGCCCTAGGCGACGGGTGGCGGCACACGGAGCACCGCACCGCACCGCGGGAACCCCGACGCCGTCGGCCCCGCATCGCACGGTCGACCTACATCCCGGTCCGGCGCGACGTCGTCGACGCGCGCTTCGCCCACTGACCCCGTCAGCCACGAACTTCTCGTACGTCTCGTGGGGCGAGATCGCCGACGCGCTCGGGCTGAAGGTCGACACCGCACCGCGCAACGACCCGCGCTTCCGCTGAGGGCCGTGCGCCCGGCCGCCGTGGGGGCGGCGGCCGGGCGTACGCTGAGCGCATGCCCATCGCCCGGCCTGCGGCATCCGTCGCCCTCGAAGGATTCGAGCTGCGGGTGCTGCACCTGCCGCTCGTCGCCCCCTTCACGACGTCGTTCGGGACCGAGACGGTGCGCGAGGTGATCGTCGTCCGCGCGCTGACGTCCAGTGGCGACGGGTGGGGCGAGATCGTCACACAGGCCGACCCGCTGTACTCCAGCGAGTACACGCAGGGCGCGTGGGACGTCGCGCTGCGCTTCCTCGTGCCGGCGCTGCTCGACGGTGCCGTGGGCGACCGTGCCGTCCGTGAGCCCGGCCTGCTCGCCCCCGACGACGTCGCGGGAGTGCTCGAGCCCTTCAAGGGTCACCGCATGGCGAAGGCCGGGCTCGAGCTGGCGGTGCTCGATGCCGCCCTCCGTGCCGAGGGCCGGAGTCTCGGCGAGTACGTCGGCGCGGTGCGCGACCGCGTGCCGAGCGGGGTCTCCGTGGGCATCCAGCGCGACCCCGCAGCCCTCGTCGACACCGTGCGCGGGTATCTCGACGAGGGGTACGTGCGCATCAAGATCAAGATCAAGCCCGGTCGCGACGTCGGCGATACGGCGGCGGTGCGCGACGCCTTCGGCACGATCCCGCTTCAGGTCGACGCGAATTCGGCCTACACGCTGGCGGATGCCGACACCCTGGCCGAGCTCGACCGCTTCGACCTCCTCCTGATCGAGCAGCCGCTGCAGGAGGACGACCTCGTCGACCACGCGACGCTGGCCCGGCGCCTCCGCACGCCGGTGTGCCTGGACGAGTCGATCGTGTCCGACAAGGCCGCGGCCGACGCGCTGGCGCTGGGCTCGGCATCCGTCGTCAACATCAAGGCGGGACGGGTCGGCGGCTACCTCGAAGCGGTCCGCATCCACGATCGCTGCCTCGCCGCCGGAGTGCCGGTGTGGTGCGGCGGCATGCTCGAGACCGGCATCGGGCGGGCCGCCAACGCCGCGCTCGCCGCCCTCCCGGGTTTCACGCTGCCGGGCGACGTGTCGGCGTCGAGCCGTTTCTACACGCGTGACATCGTGACCGAGCCTGCGGTGCTCGAGGACGGTCACGTGCGCGTGCCGACAGGCCACGGCCTCGGCGTAGAGATCGATCCCGTGGCGCTCGACGATTTCACCGTCGCCCGCGAGACGCTGACGCGGTAGCCGCCGGAGCCCCCGTGATGTCCGCCGTGAGTGCCGTTCCCAGGAAGGCGGAACGGATGCCGCGGCCGGCCGCTTCGCCGGGGGCACAGCTCGCCGCGGCCCTGAGAACGGCACGGGTCACGGCGCGCACCCGGCGCATCGCGGCGGGGGCGATGGTGGCGGCAGGCCTCGTGCTCTCTGGATGCGCCGGACCGCCCGCGGTGAGCCCCGACCCCGCATCCACCCTTCCGCCCGCGGTGAGCCCCAACCCCGCATCCACCCTGCCGGAGGGGGTGACCGTCGAGCTCGCGCAGCTGCGCGCCGACGTCGCGCCGCGGCAGGCGCAGGTGCGCGTCGCGAACGGGTCCGACATCGCCCTCAAGGTGAGGGGTGTGCGGGTCGACGATCCGCGGTTCGAAGGCCCGGCGACCCGGGTGATCCCCGATCGCGCGAGCACGATCCCCCCTGGTGGCCTCGTCGACATCCGCGTGCAGCTGCCGCCCGTCGACTGCACGGCGCCCGACGACGGAGAGGCGGAGGTGGTGCTCGAGATCGTCGGAGAGTCGTCGTCGGCCGAGGTCACGGTGCCCGCTCCCGATGCGCTGGGCTTCCTGGCTCCGCTGCACGCCCGCGAATGCCTCCAAGAGCGGATGTCGGATGCTGCGACCCTGGCGTTCACCGGCTTCCAGCCGTCGGCGCCCGGTGAGCCCGCCGCGCTCGAGCTGACGGTGACCCCCGCCGGCGCGGGCGAGGCCACCGTCGTCGGGCTGGAGCGCACGAACCTGCTGGAGTTCGCCGGCTCGTCCGCGCAGGGCGAGCTGTATCCGCTCGACCTGCACGTCGCGGCCACGGACACTGAGCCCGTCGTCGTGCAGATCCCGCTGCTGCCGTTCCGCTGCGACCCGCACGCGGTGCTGGAGGACAAGCGCGGCACGATCTTCGATGTGCGCGTGGAGCACGAGGGCGAGTCCGGCGAGTTCACGCTGTTCGTCGGCGACGAGCTGCGCGGCCGGATCCTCACGTGGGTCGGCGACTGGTGCGGCTTCGGCAGCTGATCGGGTTCGTCTCGCCGGCGCTCGCTCGACCGACGGCCGAGGCCCGGGCTCAACGTCGCGGTCGTCGGATCGAACGCGCTCGAGGTGCCCGTCGAGCGATCGCTTCGGACGTCGACGGCATGCCAACGGCCGGCCGCCCGAGGGCGACCGGCCGTGGGGTGTCGGCGCCGGCTACCTCACGGTCACCGTGATCGGCTTCGAACTGGTCGCCCCGGCTGCGTTGGCGAACTCGGCGACGTAGGTGTACGTGCCCGGTGCGCGTCCCGCGACGGCGGTCTTCGCCTGCTGCGCGTTCGGAGACGCGGCGACGAGGGTCTGCTCGTCGATCACCACGCCGTTCTCGTACAGCTTGTAGCTCGTTCCGTTCGTGCCCCACCACAGGTCGGCGGTGACCGTGTAATTGCCGTCCCTGTCCTTGTTGTCGTGGGACAGCACCGGCACTGCGGGTGCGGCATCCGCCACCTTCACGGTGACCGATGACGTCGCGGTGGTGCCGACGGCGTTGATCAGCTCGCCCGTGTAGACGTAGGTGCCGTTGGGCTTGCCGGTCACGTCGACTGTCGAGACCTGCGCGTTCGGCGAGTTGGCGTCGAGCAGCTTCGTCGAGACCAGCGCGCCGTTCTCGTACAGCTTGAACACCGCCCCGTTGACCCCGTGCCACAGGTTCATCGACACCGTGAACGTGCCGTCGTGCAGGCCGTCCTCCCAGCCGGAGTTGGTCGACAGGATGCCGCGGGCCGGTGCCGCTGTCGGGCCCTCGTCGTCGAACACGAGCAGCCGCACCGACGCCTGGGTCACCAGGCCGTCGTGGTTGACCGCGTTCACCGTGAGGGTGTGCGTGCCCACCTTGTCTGCGAGGTCGATCGCCTGACCCGGTGCGACGGGCACGCCGTCGAACGCGATGTCGAGGTTGCGCACGCCCGACTCCGGGTCGTCCGCAGTCACCGCGACGGTGAAGTCCGACGTGCTCGGCAGCAGCGTGCCGTCGGCGGGGAGGCCGGCGAGCAGCGGTGCCGTGGTGTCGGTCGCCCCCGAGGGGTCGCCCGTCACCGCGATGCGCGGTGCCGGCGGCTGGGCCATGCCGTCGCCGAGGAAGAAGCTGGTCTGCGGCGGCTGGTTGTAGCCGGTGTTCTGCCACGCGACCGACAGGCGGTAGACCGGGTCGTGCATCAGCGTGCGCAGGCGCAGGTCGGTCTCGTCGGTGGTCGAGTAGATCCGCAGCTCGCTCGAGTCGGCCGAGCGCCACGCGATCTCCTCGCGCCAGTCGCCGAACAGGTCGGCCTGCAGGTTGGGCGTCCCCTTCGTGTCGTTGTTCGAGAGGGCGCCGTCCGCGCGCAGGATCACCTCCGCCGACTGCGACTCCGCGTCCCACTTCGAGACGGTCGGTACGCCGGTGCGCGGGCCGTCGTCGAACTCGTGGTCGACGATCTCGCGCAGCGGGTCGCCGTCGAACCAGGCCAGGAAGTTCGCGGCCGGGATCACGTTGCCGGTCCGCTCGCCGTCGGCCGACACGAGGTAGCCCTCGCGCGAGTTCCACGCGGCGTCACCGCCGACGGCCCAGCCCTCGGCACCCGCGTAGCGCGGATCGATGTCGGCGGATGCCGCGCGACCGGTGTCGCGATCCGCCGGGATGTCCCAGAGGATCTCGCCGGTGCGCGCGTCGCGCATCGTGGCCCCGCGGTTCTCGGACGCGGTCATGTTCTCGTGCGCCGCGAACACCTCGAGCCCGGGGTTCGAGGGGACGAGGTCCGACACGTGCAGGGCGTCGCCGTGGCCGAGGCCGGTGGCGTACAGCACGTCACCGTCGTCGTCGATCGTCGCCGAGCCGAAGACGATCTCGTCCTTGGCGTCGCCGTCGACATCGGCCACCGACAGGTTGTGGTTGCCTTCGCCGTAGAGCCCCTCGTTGCCCGCGTCGTTCGAGTCGAGCACCCACCGCTCGGTGAGTTGCGCGCCGTCGAAGTCATAGGCGGCGACGACGGCCCGCGTGTAGTACCCGCGGGTGAAGACCGCGCTCGGGTGCTCGCCGTCGAGGTAGGCGGTCGCCGCGAGGAACCGGTCGACGCGGTTGCCGTAGGCGTCGCCCCAAGCCCCGACGTCGCCGCGCGGCGGAACGTAGTCCACCGTGTCGAGCGCCGCGCCGGTGGCACCGTCGAAGACCGTGAGGTACTCCGGCCCCTGCAGCACGTAGCCCGAGCTGTTGCGGTGGTCGGCGCCCGCGTTCCCGATCGGCTGCCCGATGCCGTCGATGGTGCCGTCGCCCGTCTTGGCCATGAGCTCCGCGCGGCCGTCGCCGTCATAGTCGTACACCTGGAACTGCGTGTAGTGCGCGCCGGCGCGGATGTTGACGCCGAGGTCGATGCGCCACAGCCTGGTGCCGTCGAGGCGGTAGGCGTCCAGGTAGACGTTCCCGGTGTACCCGGCGGACGAGTTGTCCTTCGAGTTCGTCGGGTCCCACTTCACGAACAGCTCGTACTGCCCGTCGCCGTCCGCGTCGCCGACGCTTACATCGTTGGCGCGGTAGCCGTGCGGCTGCCCGTCCTTCGTGTACGCGTCGGCTGGCTTCTGCAGGGCGACCGAGCGATACGCCGCGGTCTGCACGCCGAACTCGGCGGTCTCGGTGGTCTCGACTCCGTCCAGCACCTTCGTGAGGAAGTACACGGATGCCGCGTCCCCGGCCTTGTCGAGATAGTTCGTCGAGTCGGTGATCGGCGTCGTCGTGACGCGTGCGCCGTCGCGGTAGACGTGGAACGCAACGCTGTCGGGATCGGTGCCGAGCATGCGCCACGACACCAGGTTGCCGGCATCCGTCGCCACCGCCACAGGGGCGCGGTCGAGGTACTCGGCCTGCCGCTGCAGCACCGTGACCGCCTCGGTCTTCAGCTGCGCGGATGCCGCACCGGCGCCACCCGCATTCACCGCGACGACCGTGTAGAAGTACGGGACGGTGGTGAGCACGTCGGTGTCGGTGAAGCGGCTCGTGTCGGCGATGCCCACGAGTTCACCGCGCTCGCCGTCCACTTCGGAGCGGAACACCAGGTAGTACTGCGCGCCGAGCGGCTGGGCCCACGACAGCTCCACGGAGTTCTTGTCGATGCTCTCCACGGCGAGGCCGCTGGGCGCGGCGGGCGGCGCCACGTCGGCGTCGATGAACGAGACCTCGACTGTGGCGGACGGCACGGACTCGAGCTTCGTCTGGTCGACGGCGGTCACGTGGTAGTCGTAGTCGAGTCCGACGCGGGCGGTCGTGTCCGCGAACCCCGGCTCCGCGACGGCGCCGATCAGCACCGGCTCGTCGTCGAAGGGCGACTGGCGGTAGACGTTCCAGGTGAGGCCGGGCTCGGCATCCCAGGCCAGCGACACGCTGGGTGCCGCCGGGTCGGTGTTCAGGTCGGTGACCTCGAGGCCCACGGGCCCCAGCAGGATCGGCGTGATCTCCAGGCCGTTGAGCCGCGTGCCCGCCGCGGCGCCGTAGGCCTCGACGTTCAGCTGCCCGTCGGTGACGAGGAACGGTCCGCGCAGGGTCTCGTTGACCGCGCCGCGGCCGGCGTTGCCGGTGCCGGCCTCCTTGCCCTCGACGCGGAAGGTGGTGCGCGTCGAGCCGATCCAGTCGCCGGAGTACGTCTTCACCGAGTACGTGCCGTTGGGCACGTCGAGTGCGAAGGTGGACGAGTCGCCCGGCAGCACGAAGTCCCGCACGAGGTCGTTCGAGCCCTCGGCGGCGCCGCGGTCGCGGCCCGCGTTCGCGGCCAGGGTGTTGAGGAACCCGAAGCCGCGCTCGGCGGTGTACGCGAGGTCGGGAGTGACCTCGGTGTAGCCGGGCATCAGCGGATTGCCGGCGAGCTGGAAGTCGTACTTGTACAGCGCCTGCTTGGTGGTGAAGGTGACCACGGCGCTCGGCTCGGACTCGCCGCGGCCGTTCACCGCGACCACCCGGTAGCGGTAGCCGGTGCCCTCGGCGAGGCCCTGCACGATCGAGCTCGTCTGCGTGACCATGCCCACGAGCGACCACGTCGGCTCGGGGTCCGCGACGGCCTGGCGGTAGATCTTGTAGATGTCGGCCGTCGGCGAGGCGTCCCACTGCAGGGTCGCGCCGCCGTTGCTGATCGCACCCGCGACCAGGTTCTGCGGGGCGACCGGCACCTCGGCGGGCGGTGCGATGTCGGCGACCTTGGCCGCCAGAGGGGTGTCGAGCGACGCCACGTCCTGGGCGACGAGGCGAGCCATCTGGATCGCGCCGTACTCCTGGAAGTGCGTGTCGTCGACGGTGCCGGCCGGCCGGTTCGGGAAGACGCCCGGGTCGACGTGCAGGAACACCGCCTTCGCCGCCTCCGGGCCGATCTCGTCCAGATAGGCGCGGCTCGAGGCCGAAAGGTCGGCCAGCAGCACGTCCTCCTCGACCGCGAGTTCGGTCATCTTCGCGACGTACTCGGGGAAGCTGAGGTTGAAGAGGCCCGTCTCGGCGTTGAACGACCGGCGCGAGACCGGCGTGACCAGGATCGGGGTCGCACCGCGCTGGCGCGCACCCTCGACATAGACCCGCAGGTACTCCTTGTAGTCCGCGGGGCTCGCGTACCGGTCGTCGACACCCTGGGTGGCATCGTTGTGCCCGAACTGCACGAAGAGGTAGTCGCCGGGACGGATGCTGCGCAGCACCTCGTCGAGACGGCCCTGGGTGAGGAAGTTCTTCGACGAGCGTCCGCCGATGGCGTGGTTGGCGAAGGCGATGTCGTCGGCGAAGAACCGGTCGATCATCTGGCCCCAGCCGGCCTGCGGAGCGTATGCGATCGGGTCGTACGTCTGCACCGTCGAGTCGCCGGTGAGGTACGCCGTCGAGATGGCGCCGGCGACCCGCGCCGGCAGGCGCGTGATCGTCAGGGCGTTGACGGCCGGCGCGTCGCCCGCGAACTGCAGGGTGAGGGTGCCGTCGACGAGGGCGATCGTGAACGACATGTCGAGGTACGAGCCCGCCGTCTGCGGGTTGGCGAGCACCTTCGCGATGCTCTCGGCCGTCACCGTGGTCGTCGTCGCGGCTGCGGCGTCTCCCGAGACGAGCCGCACCGAGTAGTCGCCGGCGCCGAGGTCCACCTCGAAGGTCGCACCGGCGGCGGCCACGAAGTCGCCACGCAGGGCATCGTCTCCGCCGCGGTCGACGTCCGGCGTCGCCGACGTGGGAGCGGTCGAGAAGCCGTAGCCCCACTCGGCGTTGAACGCCGTCGACGACGTGACCGGCAGCGCGCCGTCGGCGACCTGACCCGGACCGAAGTCGAAGGTCACGACGTCGCCCTCGGGCAGCGGCGCGGGCGCGATGTACGCGGGTGAGATCACCGCGGGCGAGGGCGCCGACGAGCCGGCCTGGTTGCGTGCGCTGACGCGGTAGGTCCACTGCTGCGCGGTCTCGGCGGCATCCGTGTATCCGGGCGTCGAGACGGTCGCGCGGCTCGAGAAGACGCCGTCCGCGCCGGCGCGCTCGACGATGTACTCATCGCCGTTCGCGACCGCGGTCCACGTCAGCAACACGGCGTCGCGCGTGACCTGCGCCACCGCGAGGTCGGCGGGAGCGGCGGGGGCGACCAGTTCGGGGATGACTCCCGAGCGCACTTCGGCCGAGGGTGCGGAGGTGCGCCCCTTGTCGTCGACGGTCACCACGGCATAGGCGTATGAGCCGGCTGCCGCCACCGACGCGTCGGTGTGGGCGGGCTCGGTGGTCTCGGCGATCTGCGCGAATTCGCCGGTGACGTCGTTCCCGACGTCGGCACGCAGCACCCGGTACTTCGCGGCGCCGTCGACGGCGGTCCACGTGAGGTCGACGCCGTTCCACGCGACGCGCGCCGTGGCGAGTCCGGTCGGGGCGTCGGGCACGACGGGTGCGACCACGAGGCCGTTCACGTACGCGCCGAGTCCCGAGCCGGCGAAGCCGATGGTGAGCTGGCCGTCGGTGACGGACGTCGGGAACGTCTCCGTGAGGTTGAGCCCCCTCGCCGATAGCAGCCGCGTCTGCGCGACACCCTCGAGGGTCACAGTGGCGTTGGTGCCGGATGCCGAGCTCAGACCGTCGCCGATCGTCACGGTGACCTCGTAGTCGCCTTCCGGCACGCCGTCGAGCTGGAAGCCCCAGTTCGTGCCGGCGACGAAGTCGTCCTCCATCGCGCCGGCGGGCGAGCCGTCCGTGCTGCGGTCGCGGTCGAACAGCGTCGCGCCGTCGGGGAGGGTGATGCCCCACCCCGACTCCGCGGTGTACCGGGTCGAGGTGAGCACCTGCTGGTAGCCGTCGGCGACCGCGCTCGTGGCCGTGCCGAAGTCGAAGCGCCAGGCGCCGTCCTCGGCGGGCGGGAGCGCGGCCGCGGCGGGCGTCGCGGTGATCAGCGACGCCACGACGACGGCAGCGCCGGCGATCGCGGTGAGGCGGAGCCCACGGCGGGGAGCGCGGGGCGTGGTGGCGTGTTCAGCGGGTCGCGGTGCGCCGGCGGCGCGTGCGGACACGTGGGGCACGGTTCCTCCTGTTGTCAGCATCGGCAAAGGATGACGGCGCAGGCCGCGGCGTCGCGGCATCGTCGTCGTGAACCGGGCGCGTACGGACTCGAGCCCTGTCCGGGTCGGCCGGCGCGGCATCGCCCCGGCCTGGTTTGTTGTCGGCGCCGACGGAAAGCGTATTCCGGCAACGACCGCTGGCAGTCTCGCACGGCGCCCCGCGGCGAGGCAAGAACTTTGTGAAACGTTTTTACGAACTTGCCTCTGAGCCTTGCGCAATGGTCCGGCCCTGGCTTAGTGTCACCGGCGAGCGCTTTCCCACACCCCCGCCGCCGGTGCGCATACGGACCGCACCGGCGGCGGGCTCGGCCCGCCCTGCGTAGGTGCTGCCCATCATCGCCGAGCGGGTCGCGGGCACCCGCCTCTCGCCGTCGTGCATCGTGTCGGCGCGGGACTTACTCTGTACCCATGGCCCCTCGCCTGCCGCGACCGTCCGTCCCTTCCGCCCCGTCGATGCCGACGCCGAGCGGTCGCCGCGGCGCCCGTGCGAGTGGGGCGGGAGCCGTGCTGATCGTCGCCACGATCGCGCTCGCGGCCTGCACGGGCGGTGGGCCCGACGGGGGCGACTTCGGCGACGGCGACTTCGCCGACGACGGCTGCACGAGCGTGGTCGTCGCCACCTCGTCCGAGAAGGTCAACATGCTCGACGCGCTCGCCGACGCCTTCAAGGAGTCGCCGCAGCACGAGCAGCTCGACGAATGCGCCACCGTGCACCCGATCAACGTCTCGTCGGGCGACGCGACGCGGTTCCTCACCTCCGGCGGCGACTGGCCCGACGAGAACCCGCGCCGCTGGCCCACGATGTGGTCGCCCGCATCGACGGTCTGGACCGACCGGGTCGCGGCCGCGGCATCCGCCTCCCTCGTCGGCGAACCCGAGTCCTTCACCCACACGCCCGTCGTGTTCGGGGTGCCCGAGACGATGGCAAAGGCCCTCGGCTGGCCCGGCACCGAGATCGGCATCGCCGACTTCGAGGCGCTCTGCCAGGATCCGCAGGGCTGGGCCAGCGTCGGCAAGCCGCTGTGGGGCTCCTTCAAGATCTCGAAGACCAATCCGAACACCTCGACGACGGGGCTCTCGGCGATCCTGATGCAGTCGTACGAGGCGTCCGGCAAGTCGTCCGATCTCACGGCGGACGACGTGGCTGCCGCGGCGGAGTTCTCGCGCGTCTTCGAGGAGTGCGTGATCCACTACGGCGACACCACCGGCAAGGTGCTGACGCGGCTGTACGACGAGACCCAGAACGGCGCCGGCGGATCGGGCTACGTCTCGGCCGTGGCGCTCGAAGAGACGTCGCTGCTCAACTACAACCAGGGCAACCCCGACTCGCACACGGTGCAGCCGGGCGAGACGCTGACGCCGCCGAAAGAGAAGCTCGTCGCGGTCTATCCGTCGGGCGGTTCGATGTGGTCCGACAACCCCATCACGGTGCTCGGTGCCGACTGGGTGACGGACGTGCAGGCCACCGCGGGCGCCGCCTTCGCCGCCTTCCTGCAGACGGATGCCGCGCAGGAGATCCTGCCCGAGTACGGCTTCCGCCCGCTGGACTCCGACGCGCCGCTCGGCGAGCTGTTCACCGCCGAGTACGGCGTCGACCCCGCCGGCCCTGCGGTCACCCTCCCCAAGCCGGCCGTCGACGTCGTGTCCGCGGCGATCGATCAGTGGACGCAGATCCGCAAGCCGTCGTCGGTGCTCGAGGTGATCGACATCTCGGGCTCGATGGACGAGGCGATCGGCGACGGCCGCTCCAAGCTCGACGGCGCCATCGAGGGCGCGCAGTCCACCCTCGGGCACTTCCGCTCCTCGGACGAGGTCGGGGTCTGGGCCTTCACGACGGGTGTCGAGTCGGAGGCCGGCAAGAACATCGTCGTGCTGCGCGATGTCGAGCCGCTCGCCTCCGACCGCGAATCGGTGGATGCCTCGCTCGACGACCTGCGCTTCGCCCACCGCGACGGCACCCCGCTCTACGACGCCATCGCGGCGGCATACGACGAGATGATGGCGCGCGCCGAGCCCGGCCGCATCAACGCGATCGTGCTGCTGTCGGACGGACAGGACACCGACTCGACGATCTCGCTCGACTCCCTCGTCGCCCGGATCGGCGCGTCCGCCCGCGAGGGCGGCGACGACGCACCGGTGCGGATCTTCCCGATCGCGTACGGCGAGGGCGCCGACACCGCCGCCCTGCAGCGCATCGCCGAGGCGACCGGCGGCCAGTGGTTCGACGCGTCGGACGCCGCGAAGATCGATCTCGTTTTCGCGTCCGTGATCAACAACTTCTAGGCGTGACCGGATGATCGTGGCGGCCGATGGGCAGGGGTACGTGGACGACGCCGTCGAGGGCATCGGCGAGGACGGCGTCTACGTCTCGTCCGAGGTGCCGGACGCGGCGGCGTTGGAAGACCAGCTGGAGGCGCAGATCGGCGATGAGTCGATCGGCGTGGCGGTGTTCTCCGACAACGCCGGGATCGAGGCATCCGGTCCGGAGATCGTGGCGCAGCTCGCCGCGGCCCATCCCGAATGCCAGACGATCATCGTGGCTGTCGGCGACGACCTGTCGGCCGGCTCGCGCGTGCTCGAGCAGGGTGAGGCGATGCGCATCGCCAACGAGGCGGAGGGACAGGCCGGCGACGTCGACATCGCCCTCACCGAGACGATTCAGGGCGTGATCGCGGCGACTCCGGACCTCCCGGCGGGCTCGACCGACGCCGGGCCGTTCGTCGGCATCGCCCTCGGTCTGGCTGTGCTCGTCGCCGCGGGGGGCACAGTCTTCGGCATCGCCCGTTCCCGGGCTCGCCGCCGCAATCGGCCGGCCGCCGGCCGTCACCCGCTGCCCGAGCCCGTGCGCACCCACGTGCAGACCCTGCAGGCCCTGACGGCCGAGTACGCGCGCGCCGGCGCGGCCGGCGTCGCGCAGGCGGGCGAGGTCGCCGCGCAGGTCGGACTCATCGCCCAGAACACCACGGAGCTGTTCGAACGCCTCGACCGCAAGGGCGAGGAGGGCCAGCGCCCCATCGCGGCGGTGGAGTACGGCGAGACCCTGCGCAAGCTGACCGGCGCGCTCGACCGCGACTACCTGCTCGACATCCTGACCCATCCCGACCTGTGGGACGACCCGGTCGAGCGCGTCCGCGAAGTCCGCACCGCGCTCTCGTCGTTCTCGACCGAGCTCGTCGAGAACATCAAGCAGGTCAACGCGCGCCGGGGCCTGCACTTCCAGGTGTCGCTGGACGGGCTGATGGGCCGGCGCAAAGAGCTGCAGGACTGGGACCGGGCGTTCGAGCGGGCGGACGGCGACGCCGGTCCGGTGCCGCACGGCGACTAGAATCGACGGATGCCGCGATCCGTGGCATCCGCACCCTCGTGCATCCCCCACCCGACCATTGGAGCCACCGTGGCCGAGCAGTCCCGCCTCGACAAAGTCATCGCCCTCGCCCGTCACCGCGGGTTCGTCTTCCAAGCGGGTGAGATCTACGGCGGATCCCGGTCGGCATGGGATTACGGTCCCCTCGGCACGGAACTCAAGGAGAACATCCGCCGGCAGTGGTGGCAGACCTTCGTGCGCGGCCGCGGCGACATGGTCGGCCTGGACTCGTCGATCATCCTGCCCAAGCGCGTGTGGGAGGCATCCGGTCACGTCGCGACGTTCACCGACCCGCTGGTCGAGTGCCTGCAGTGCCACAAGCGCTTCCGCGCCGACAACCTCATCGAGGACTTCGAGGCGCGCAAGGGCCGCAAGGCCGAGAACGGCCTCGCCGACGTGCCGTGCCCGAACTGCGGCACCAAGGGCCAGTACACCGAGCCCAAGGCGTTCTCGGGTCTCGTGAAGACGTACCTCGGCGTCGTCGACGACGAGAGCGGCCTGTACTACCTCCGCCCCGAGACGGCGCAGGGCATCTTCGTGAACTTCGCGAACGTGCTCACTGCGAGCCGCAAGAAGCCGCCGTTCGGCATCGGCCAGGTGGGCAAGGCGTTCCGCAACGAGATCACGCCGGGCAACTTCATCTTCCGCACGCGCGAGTTCGAGCAGATGGAGATCGAGTACTTCGTGCCGCCCGCCGATGCGCAGGAGTGGTTCGACCACTGGGTCGAGGCGTGCTGGAACTGGTTCGTCGACCTCGGCATCGACCCGGCCAACATGCGCCGGTTCGATGTGCCCGAAGAGGACCGCGCGCACTACTCCGACGGCACGATCGACGTCGAGTACCGCTTCGGGTTCGCCGGCAAGGAGTGGGGCGAGCTGATGGGCGTCGCCAACCGCACCGACTACGACCTCGGCAGTCACAGTGAGGCGTCGGGCCAGAGCCTGTCGTACTTCGACCAGGCGTCGGGCGAGAAGTACATCCCGTACGTCATCGAGCCCTCGTTCGGCCTCACCCGCGCGATGATGGCGTTCCTCGTCGACGCGTACCACGAGGAGGAGGCGCCGAACGCGAAGGGCGGCACCGACACCCGTACGGTGCTCAAGCTCGACCCGCGCATCGCCCCCGTCAAGGCCGCGGTGCTGCCGCTGTCGCGCAACGAGCAGCTGTCGCCGATCGCCCGCGAGGTGGCCGAGGTGCTCCGCGGCGAATGGAACATCGACTTCGACGACGCCGGTGCGATCGGTCGCCGCTACCGTCGGCAGGACGAGATCGGCACGCCGTTCTGCGTGACGGTCGACTTCGACTCGCTCGACGACCGTGCCGTCACCGTGCGCGACCGCGACACGATGGGCCAGGAGCGCGTGCCGCTCGATGGCCTGCACGCCTACCTCGCGGAGCGCCTCCAGGGCGCCTGACCCGCAGGACGACGGATGCCGCGACCCGCCGGGGTCGCGGCATCCGTCGTTCCCGGCGCTGAAGCTGGGCCGTTCGCCGTCCTGACGGGGTGTTGCCGGAACAGGTGATCTGACGAGCGAAGGCTGATCTCTGCGGAATCGTCCTGTTCTCGTCAGATCACCTGATCTCGGGCGCTGGAGGCGGCCCTCAGGCGGGCGGGGCTCAGGCGGGCGGGGGTGTGGCGAGGCCGCGCCACACGGCGGCGATGGTCGCGGCTGTGGCGTCTTGCCAGGGCACGCCGTCGAGGAGGTCGTCGGTCGCGAGGGTCGCGACGCCGTGGACAGCGGCGAACGCGACGAGCGCCGCCCGCTCGGGCGGGCCGGGTGGCAGTTCGCCGGCGTCCTGCGCGGCGCGGAAGAGGGCGACCAGCGCGGGCATCGCGATGTGACTGACCTCGACGAGCTCGGGCGACGCCGCCGGGTGGTGCTTGGCCGTGTACATCGTGCGGAGGATCGCCGGATGCCGCACCGCGAAGCCCACGTAGGCGTCGCCGGCGGCGCGGAATCGGACGGCGAACGATCCCGCCGTCTCGACGGCCTCCGCCAGTGAGGCGTTCAGTCGCTCGAACCCCAGCACCGCGACGGCGTCCAGCAGCGCCTGCTTGTCGCGGAAGTGCCGGCCGGATGCCCCGTGGCTGACGTCGAGGTCGCGCGCCAGCTGTCGTAGCGACAGCGCGTCGGTTCCCTCGGCGTCGACGACCTCCCACGCCCGGTCGAGCAGCGCCGCGCGAAGATTGCCGTGGTGGTACGAGCGCTCCGTCACGGTCCCCACCCTAGCGCGATGTTGGCATTGACAACAATGCTGTCGGTGTCTACATTTGCGACATGACCGTCACGTACCGCGGCACGACCGCCCTCATCACCGGAGCCAGCGCCGGGCTCGGCACCGAGTTCGCCGAGCAGCTCGCCGCCCGCGGCGCCGATCTCGTGCTCGTCGCACGGCGCGAAGAGCGCCTGCGCGAGCTGGCGGAGCGGCTGGAAGCAGCGCACGGCATCAGGGCGACGGTGCTCCCGCTCGACCTCTCGCGGGCGGATGCCGCCGCCACCCTCCGCGCCTCGCTCGACGAGCGCGGCATCCGCGTCCAGACCCTCGTCAACAACGCCGGCTTCGGCATGAAGGGGGCCTTGGCCGACGCCGACCCCGGCCGGATCGCCGAGATGGTGCAGGTCAACGTCGCGAACCTCGTTGCCGTGACGCGCGAGCTCCTGCCGGAGCTCGTCGCCGAGGGTCGCGGCGCTCTGGTGAACGTCGCGAGCACGGCGGCCTATCAGCCGTGTCCGAACATGGCGGTGTACGGCGCGACGAAGGCCTTCGTCCTCAGCTTCACCGA
Organism: Microbacterium sp. B35-04; assembly: GCF_010634885.1. Lineage (NCBI taxonomy): Bacteria > Bacillati > Actinomycetota > Actinomycetes > Micrococcales > Microbacteriaceae > Microbacterium > Microbacterium sp. B35-04. Next base: position 30,479 of record NZ_MWLP01000072.1, read on the forward strand.
GGCACTCGCGTACGAGACGCGCGAGAGCGGGCTGCGCGTCCTGGCGCTCAGTCCGGGCGCGACCCGCACCGAGTTCTTCGACGTGGTCGGCACCGAGGACGCTGCGGTGGGCCGTTTCCGGACGCCGGCACAGGTGGTCGGCCTCGCGGTGCGTGAGCTCGATCGCGGTCGGCGCCCGAGCGTCGTGTCGGGATGGGCGAACGCGGTGAGCGCGAAGCTCGCCGGCCTCATGCCGCGGCGACTCACGCTGGCGGTCAGCGGGCGCGTGCTGCGCTGAACCTGCGGCGGCCGCAGGCCCCGCGGGCGGTGCGACCCTCCGGCTCGGCGTGTCGCCCGTGTTACGGGTCTGTGACTCAGTCGCGTGGCGCCCTCTGCCACGCCTTCATAAGTGGCTGATCACAACATATATCGCAACACGGTGTGTCTCGGGTGCGTTTACAACGTTTGTAAATTCCTCCAGGATTGCTTGCGGGAGCGCTCCCACACCTGCTTGAGTCGACCCATCGATCGGCATGGACGCTGACGGTGCGCCGCAGCATCCGGTGACCTCCCCTGCCGAGAGAACAGCCGCCGCGCGTCCGTCTCGTCCGCGACTTCAGGAGTTTCGGCGTGAGATTCAGCACCATCGGCAAGGCGCTCCTCGTGGGCGTGGGATGCGCGGCGCTCATCGGAGCGGCGCTGCCCGCGACGGCGGCCGCAGGAGGCGAGGGGTTTCAGCTCACGCCCCCCGAGGAACAACAGGCGGTGACCCTCATCACCGGCGACCGGGTTACCCTGCACGACGGCGCCCACGGTCCGGTCGTCGAGTTCGCTCCCGCGCAGCGCGAGTCCGGCGCACCGGTCAGCTACGCGAGCTACGGCGACGAGGAGCACTACTACGTGATCCCCTCGGACGTGGCAAAGCTCGTCCCGACGGAGCTCGACCTGAGCCTGTTCGACGTGAAGGCCCTCGCGGAGGTCGCATCCGACGACCGCCTGCCGGTCATCGTGCAGTCGACTGAGCCGACGGATGCGAAAGCCGACGCCGCCGAGTGGGAGGCGCTCTCGGTCGACCCCGACCGCACACTCGAGTCGATCGACGCGATCTCGGGCGACGTGCCCGCCGAAGGTGCGCCCGAGCTCATCGAGGCGGCGTCCGCGGGAACCTCGGTCGAGAAGGTGTGGCTGGATGCCCCGACCGAGGCGCTCGACGCGATCTCGGCGCCGCAGATCGGCGCCCCCGCGGCGTGGGAGGCGGGCCTCGACGGCACGGGCGCCGTCGTCGCCGTGCTCGACACGGGCATCGACACCACCCACCCCGACCTCGACGAGGGCGTCGTGATCGGCGAGCGCGACTTCACCGGAAGCGGGACGGCGAAGGATGCTGCCGGCCACGGCACGCATGTGGCGTCGATCGTCGCCGGCACGGGCGAGGCCTCGGGCGGCGCGAATCGCGGTGTGGCGTACGGCGCCAAGCTGTTGAACGGGCGCGTGCTCAACGCCGCCGGCTTCGGCGAGACCTCCTGGATCATCGATGCGATGGAGTGGGCGGCCGCGGAAGGCGCCGACGTCATCAACATGAGCCTCGGCGTCAGGGGCGAGTACACCGACGGCAAGGACCCCGGAGCCCTGGCGATCGACTCGCTCTCGCAGCGCTACGACACGCTGGTCGTCGTCGCGGCCGGCAACGAGGGGGCCCGCGGTGCGACGACGGTCACAACCCCCGGCACCGCGGACAGCGCCCTGACGGTCGGCGCGGTCGACGAGTGGGACCAGCTCGCGGGCTTCTCGTCGACCGGGCCGCGCTTCGGCGATGCGGGCGTCAAGCCCGACGTCACCGCGCCGGGCGCGTGGATCCTGGCGGCCCGTGCGGCCGGCACGCGGCCCGACCTGCCGGCCGGCGACATGTACCTCTACGACGGGGGCACGTCGATGGCGGCGCCGCACGTCGCCGGTGCCGCGGCGATCCTGAAGGCGGCTCGCCCCGACCTCGACGGCGAGGCGCTGAAAGCGCTGCTCATGGGCACCGCTCAGCCGACGGTGGGCAACATCTGGCGGGAGGGCGCGGGCAAGGTCATCATCCCCGCCGCGATCGCCGAGCCGCTGTACGCCGACCCGGCCTCGCTGTCGGTCGGGGTGTTCGCCTCGCCGCGTTCCACGCAGAGTCCCCGCACGACGACCATCGACTACACCAACACCTCGGGGACGCCCTTCACGCTCTACCTCTCGACCGCGGCTTCGGGCTCGGACGGCGCTCCGGCAGCGGAGGGGACCGTGACGCTCTCGAGCGATGTGGTCACCGTCCCGGCCAGGGGCACGGCATCCGTCGACGTCACCGTCGACCCGCGCGTCGACGACCCCGGCTTCTACACGGGCACGGTGACCGCAGCCGGGCCCGGCTTCGCGCCCGTGCGCACGGTCATGGGCTGGCAGGTCGAGCAGGACCTCGCGCACCTGCACTTCGAGGCCCTGCAGCCCGACGGCACGCCGGTCATCTCGTGGAGCTCCGCGACCCTGTACAACCTCGACGATCCGTCGATGATCCACTCCGTGTCGTTCGTTCAGGGCAAGGCCGATGTTCGCCTGCCGCTGGGGCGGTACGCCATCCTCGGCGTGCTCGACAACAGCAAACCCGGCGCGGAGCTCATCAGCGGTGCGACGCTGTTCACGCGTGACCTCGACGTGATGGAGGTCGGCGACCAGACCGTGGTCATCGATGCGACCAAGGCCCTGCCCGTCACCGTCGACACCGAGAAGAAGGCGCAGGTGACCAACATCGAGCAGGTGCTCAAGCGCACTCTGCCCGGCTGGGGCTGGCCGGTGCAGCAGGCGACGAGCTTCAGCACGATCGTCACGCGGCCGGGGCTCCCGGAGCAGCTCTACGTGCTGGCCGAAGGGGAGCTGGCAGGCGAGGAGATCCTCACCGAGAGCTGGCTGCTCGGCGCACCGAAGCTCGA